>NZ_JAVIIW010000022.1:0-118532 GCF_033977205.1 Mesorhizobium album
CTGGCCAGGCGGCCGGTCAAGGTCGCCGTCGTCGCCCAGGCCGCCAAGACCGCCCGCATCATCTGGGCCATGCTCACCACGGGCCAAGAATACAGGGCGCCGGTTGCGGCATAGGCCGCTACCCAGGCCCTTAACAGCGTAAGGAGCAGAAAGGCAGCACGGCAAAATGGTCAGGACCTGGGTCGGGAAAATCCGCCGTCGTCATCGCGCTTCCAAAGCGCGCTAGAATGATTGGAGCCCGATCCGCGTAACCCTTGCTGGTCAGCGGTCATCGCAATCGACCGCACGAAAGGCCGAATACATGACCGCTCCAGACCTACGCCGTCGTCGCCATTTTGCCTCTTGCCCAAAAGGGGCCGTCCATACATGACGAACTGACAGGGGCGCCGCCTCTTCCTATCTAACCACCAGCACCGGGATCTCCGTCAGCGACACCACTTCCGCGGTCTGGCTGCCGAGCACCAGGCGGCCGAGGCCGCGGCGGCCGTGCGAGGCCATGACGATCAGGTCGCAGGCTTGCGCGCGGGCCGTGTCGAGGATCGCCTCGGCGGGTGTCCGGTTCTCGATATGCAGGGTCTTCGCGCTCACGCCGAGCGCCTCGGCCGAGGCCTTGCACCTCTCCAGCACCTCGCCGGCATATTTGCGCGCGCTTTCCTCATAGTAGGTGAGCTCGTCGCCGGCCACATATCCGGCCATGGCGCCGCCCCAGGCAAGCGTTGGGAACGGCTCGGAGACGTGGATGAAGGTCACGGTGGCACCGAGGCCCTTGGCCAGTTCCAGGCCGTGGGCCACGCCCTTGCCGGCGAGTTCCGAGCCGTCGGTGGCGATCAGCAGATGTTTGTACATGGTGGCGATCCCTGTTGTGCGGGGCGACGCGCCCCTGATGGCGGGGGCCCGACCCTGCCAGCGCTTATGGGTGCGATTGGCGGCGGTCAGGCCTGATCTCGATATAATTTCCCTATCAGGCCAACCACAGGGGCCGGCTTGATCCCGATCAAGGCCAAGCGGCGCAGATGATTGCTCCAGCGCAAGACAATCGTGCACGGCGCTCCCCCGCTCCGTCTCGGCTTCGCCGAGCCACCTCTCCCCCGCTCCGCGGGGGCGAGGAACCCAGGCTTGCAAAGGTCGCGGCCTTGGCGATTGGCGTTTCCTCGCGCCCATGAAATGGGGGAGAGGTGGATCGGCGTGCAGCGCCGAGACGGAGTGGGGGCTGGCGCGGCCGTAGGCAGTTGCACGTAGCGGCCGGCGAAAAAGGCGCCCCCCTCCGCCAATCACAAGAACTTGTTCGGTCACACCAGATTCACAGTCACCATGGATATGCCGCGCCGGCTTGGCGTATCGTATCGGAAAGCCGAGAACAGGAGCACTGACCATGGCCAGCGACCCGAAGGCATCCGCGCAGAATCAGGCGGATAACGAGAACGAAAGCGGCGGCGAATATCTCGAGGCGGCCACCGTGCCGGAGGACCAGCACGAAGCGGCGGACGAGATCCTCGAAGCGCCGGAGGTGCCGGATTCGGAACCGCACGTCCCCGGCGCGGCGCGGGTCAAGCCGAAGAAGAAGCCGTCGGCGATCAGCGGCCGCAAATTCCGCAAGCGCGACCTGGTGCGCATCGACGATCTCAGACCCAGCCTTGCCGACCGCATCCGCTCCGACCATCCCGACCTGCCGCGCGGCGCCCGCATCAGCCGCCAGGAGCTTTCCCGCTACCGCATGCGCTACATGGAGGAATTGCTGCAGCAGGAGCACGGCGAATTCTCCGAGCTCGACCGCCAGGTGGTGGAATCGATCGCCAGACAGGACACGATCTCGGAAAACTCGGAAGAGGAGTTCGAGGAGCACCGCTCCTTCGCCGACCGCGTCTCCGACACCATGGCCGAGTTCGGCGGCAGCTGGTGGTTCCTGATCTCGTTTGCGGCCGTGCTCCTGATCTGGATCGGCCTCAACCTCGCCGAGGGCGCGACGAGCGCCTTCGACCCCTACCCCTTTATCCTGCTCAACCTCATGCTCTCCTGCATCGCCGCCATCCAGGCGCCGGTGATCATGATGAGCCAGAAGCGGCAGGAAGCGAAGGACCGGCTGCGCTCCTTCAACGACTACCGGGTGAACCTGAAGGCCGAGCTGGAAGTACGGCACCTGCACGAAAAGCTCGACTATTTGATCTCGCGCCAATGGCAGCGCCTAGCCGAAATGCAGCAGATGCAGCTTGATGCCATGCACGAGCTGACCGCGAAGAAACAGAAGCACACCGCAAGGGGCGTGAGGCGGCGGGCGGCGAAAAGCGAGGCGGCAAAGGGCAGTGTGGCCGAGTAAGGGCCGCGCCGCCGTACGTGCCCGCGGCAACCGGTGGCCGCCTGCCTTACGACCTGTGGGCGCGCGACCACAGCTTTGACGTCAAGTTTCTCGCCACTCCAATTGCCCGTTGAAGCCGGGGGCGGCTTCCGCTAAGAAGCCGTGACTGGCCGGCTCACCGGCCGGTTCGTTTTCCGGTTTCCTGGGAAGCACCCGTAGCTCAGCTGGATAGAGCGCTGCCCTCCGAAGGCAGAGGTCACAAGTTCGAATCTTGTCGGGTGCGCCAGACTCAAATCAAGTTGAACAATTGAAGGCTCTGGCACTATCCAGCGCTGGCGACTTTGTTAGCTGGAGGCGAGAAGATGAATAGGTCTCCTTCCGATTCATCGGTGTATGTGTCATGAGTTCGCCAGACAGCGGGGGAAAAGTGAGCAGCATTCGTTCTGGCATTAGAGACAATCGACGGAGAGGTGCGGCCTCTGAGTTTGTCGTTGAACGCGCCATACCCGGTGGCCGGCTTTCGGTAGTTTCAGCCTATTTTACCACCTTTGCGTACGGCCGGATGAGCGAGACATTGGACCGTATTGCCGGTATGCGCTTCCTCTTCGGCGAGCCTCGGTTCCTGCGTGATGCAGATACCCGCCGCCGCGAACTATGCTCGATCCGCCTGTGAGATGCTTCTGCGTAAGGAATGTGAGAAGCATAAAGTATCGTTTCCCTATGTGCCCGATCCGAAGAAGATCACA
Source organism: Mesorhizobium album (assembly GCF_033977205.1). NCBI lineage: Bacteria > Pseudomonadati > Pseudomonadota > Alphaproteobacteria > Hyphomicrobiales > Phyllobacteriaceae > Mesorhizobium > Mesorhizobium album. The sequence continues at coordinate 3,040 of NZ_JAVIIW010000022.1, forward strand.
TTCGAGCAGCTCAAGAAGGGCCTCGAAGGCAAGCTCGCCGGGGATCAGCCGAAACTTGACGCGCTGACGGCGATCACGCCGCATCAGGCCCGTATCCTCAATCCGCTGTCTCACGATCCTACGACTTCGCTTAACGAGGCCGAAGTGGTCGCGGCCATCGACGCGGTCGAAGCACTGATGACGGCGCTGCGAACGTGGACTGAGCACCGAGGGACCTAACTCCCAGACTGGAAATCGCCGCGCGCCTCCACCGCTTGACTCCATCATCAGTCTGTACTTATCATAAGTCATGACTGTTGATAGCGCCCAACTCGCGGCCCTGGGCGACACCACCCGCAGGCAGATTTTCGAGCTGATCGCGGAGCGGCCGCGTTCGGTGGCGGAGATCACGCGGCAGGTCGCCGTGTCGCAGTCAGCGGTGTCGCAGCATCTCAAGGTGCTCAAGGATTCGCGGCTGGTGCGCGCTGAGCCGAAGGGCGCCAGCAACGTCTATCACATCGACCCGCACGGGCTCGGCCAGATGCGCGCCTGGCTCGACCGGTTCTGGAGCAAGACGCTCGCGGCCTACAAGCTGGCCGTCGAGAACCCACCGGAGGATTGACCATGAATACCCAAGTCCCAATCGCGTCCGTGAAACAGTCCGTCGTGGTCGAGGCGCCGATCGAGCGCGCCTTCAAGGTTTTCACCGAAGGCTTCGGCAGCTTCAAACCGGCCGAGCACAATCTGCTTGCCGTGCCGATCGCCGAGACGGTGTTCGAGCCCCGGGTCGGCGGCCACGTCTATGACCGCGGCGTCGACGGCAGTGAGTGCCGCTGGGCCCGCGTGCTGGCCTATGAGCCGCCAACCCGTGTGCTCCTGAGCTGGGACATCAGCCCGCAATGGCGGATCGAGACCGATCCGGCCAGGACCAGCGAATGGGAGGTGCGCTTCACTGCCGAGACGGCAGGGCGCACCCGCGTCGAGCTCGAGCATCGCAACCTGGAGCGCCATGGCCTGGGTTGGGAAGGCGTGCGCGAGGGTGTCGGCGGCGATCAGGGCTGGCCGCTGTATTTGCAGCGATATGCGGAGGTGGTGGCGCGCGGGGCTTGAGGGCAGCCTGGCGCGCAATCGCATAGGGCGCACCCCCTCACCCAGCCTCCGCTTCGCTCGGCTGACCTCTCCCCGAGGAGATCGCCGGCGTCAGCGCCAGTTTCTTCTCCCCAACGGGGAGAAGGTGGCCGCGAAGCGGCCGGATGAGGGGGCGACGCTGCCCTATTGCGATTGGCCGCTAAGGCAGGAATCCCTCACCCCAGCGTCTCGCGGATCGCCGCTGCCAGCCGCTCCACGCCCTCCCGGGTCTGTGCGGCATCACACGCCGCATAGCCCAGCACCAGCCCTTGCGTGGCCGCCGTGTTCTGGAAATATTTCGACAGCGGCGAGACGTTGATCGCGCGCCGCGCGGCGGCCTGGCTGACCTTGATGTCGTCGATGCCGGGCTTGAGGTATCCCACCACCTGGATGCCGGCTTCGGCCGGCGAAAGCGTGATCTCGTCGCGCAGCCGTTCGGCGACGATCTCGCGGAAAAGCTGGCGGCGCTGGGCGTAGATGCGGCGCATGCGCTTCAAATGCCGGCTCATATGACCTTCGGTGATGAAGTCGGCGAGCGCCGCCTGCAAGAGCAGCGGGGCGAACTGGCCGGTGGTGGAAAGCGCGTTGGCGATACGCTCTGCCATGTCTGGCGGCAGCACCATGAAGCCGAGGCGAAGCGCCGGGAACAGAAGCTTGGCGAAGGTGCCGACATAGATGACGCGGCCGGCGCGGTCCATGCTCTGGATCGCCGGCACGGGCCGGCCCTGAAAGCGGTATTCACCGTCGAAATCGTCCTCGATCACCCAGCTGTTGGCCGTCTCGGCGATGTCGAGCAGGCGCAGCCTCTCCTCCATGCGCATGGTGATGCCGAGCGGATGCTGGCAGGCCGGCGTCACATAGATGAGGCGGGGCGAAAAGTCCGGCGCGTCGAGACCGCGACGGCGTTTCGTTGAATCGCCATCACGATCTAACTCTTTGTTGGAGCATGATCTTTCCCCGAAAGCCGGTTCCCACTTTTTGCTTTCGCTGACCTTCGGTTCGGGATCATGCTCTAAGCGCCAGCCGCGCTCCTGGTCGACCGGGATGGGCAGGATCCTGGCGCCGGCCACGGTGAAGGCGGCCTTGGCGCCGTAATAGCCGGGCTCCTCCATCCACACCGTGTCGCCGGGGTCGAGCAGCAGGCGGGCGAGAAGATCGAAGGCGGCCTGCGCGCCGGTGGTGATGACGATCTGCTCCGGCCGGCAACGCACGCCGCGCGCCGAATAGAGATAGCCGGCGATCGCGTCTTTAAGCGCCGGATGGCCGGTCACCTCGTAGGTGCCGAACAGGGTTTCGCCATGGCTGGCGCGGCGCGCCACCAGCCGGCCCCAGACGCCGAAGGGAAAGCTTGCGGCATCCGGCATGCCGGGGTGGAATGCAAAACGCCCCGGCGTGCCGTGGTGGCAGGGCTGGCTGAGCAGCGCTTCGCCGCGCCGCGAGGGCGCGCGCAGCGGCTCAGGGTGCGCCTCGGGCGGGCTCTCACGCGGGCCGTCCGGCAGGTCGACGATCACCGGGCGCGCGCCCTGGCGGTTGGCAAGATAGCCTTCGGTGACGAGCTGGTCATAGGCCGAGACGATGGTGTTGCGGCCAAGGCCGAGTTCGGCAGCCAGCGCCCGCGTCGAAGGCAGCTCCGAGCCCGGCGCCAGCGTGCGGTTGCGGATGATGGCGACCAGGCCGTGATAGAGCTGGCGGGAGAGGTGCTCGGGGCTCGAGCGGTTCACGGCGAGCATGTCGAGCGGGAAGGCCTGGGGTTTGGGGTGGAGGGGGCGCATGGGAGTTAGTCTCTGTGGCCTGCTGGCAATCGCATGGGAAGCATCCCTGAAGTGCAGAGGCTTTGCAGGCCGAGTTCCCGCCGACCCCCCTCCGTCCTGCCGGACATCTCCCCCGCAAGGGGGGAGATCAGATGTCGCCCCGGCTTTCGCCAATCGCCGACGTTGCAAAAGGAGCGACGGCGCCGACACAGCCAATCTCCCCCCTTGCGGGGGAGATGTCCGGCAGGACAGAGGGGGTGCCTCGCGCCGACGATGGACGCTTAGGTCGGGCAACGAACCTCATCTCTTCCATATGCCACACCCTTCCATGGCCCTTCCCCCATCCTGGCACAGCCGGCGACGGACACAACTGGTTCCTTCATTTTCCGGAAAACTGGCCCTCGCGATGGAGACAGAGCGGCGTAGACTCCAATCGCTGACGTTGGGGTAAGACGTCGACGAGAAGACAGGTTCGGGCAAGGCAACTGGGAGGGCGTCTGGCCAAACGAACGAGGCAGGGCTTTGCATCCTGCCGCCCTCAGCCATTCCCTCCCGACATGAACACCGCGCGGCTTTCCGGCCGTGGGTGGAAAGCGAGCAATGACGACCGTTCGACTTGGAATCAACCCGATCACCTGGACCAATGACGACGTGCCTGAATTGGGCGGCGACACGCCGCTCGAGACTTGCCTCAGCGAAACAGCGGAAGCGGGCTACGCCGGCACCGAGCTCGGCGGCAAGTTTCCGCGCGACAGCCGTACGCTGGGGCCCATCCTCGACCACTACGGGCTGGCGCTGGTCTCCGGCTGGTATGACGGCCGCATTTGCGAGAAGGAGGTGGAGGAAGAGTTTGAGGCGATCCTGCCGCATCTGACGCTGCTCAGGGATCTCGGCGCCAAACATGTCGTCTATGCCGACACCTCGCGCGGCCGCCATGGCGCGATCCACGACCCGATCTCGCAGCGGCCGAAGCTTTCGGCCGAGGAGTGGAAGCCCTACGGCGAAAAGATCACGCGATTGGCCGAACGTTTTGCTGATTTCGGCGTCGGCATGGCCTTTCATCATCACATGGGCACGATCGTCGAGACCGACCAGGAGATCGACACGCTGATGAAGACAACGGGCAAGGCGGTCGGCCTGCTCTACGACACCGGGCATTGCGCCTTCTCCGGCGGCGACCCGGAGCAGCTCTTGCGCCGGCATGTCGGCCGCGTCGTCCATGTCCACTGCAAGGATGTGCGCCCGGCGGTGCTGAAGAAGGCGCGCGAGGCCGACATGAGCTTCATGGGCGCGGTGATGGAAGGCATCTTCACCGTGCCCGGCGACGGCGCGATCGATTACCAGACGCTGCTAAAGATCCTGGCCGACAAAGGCTATTCCGGCTGGCTGGTGGTGGAGGCCGAGCAGGATCCGGCCAAGGCGCATCCGCTGACCTACGCCACGATGGGCTATCGCAATCTGCGCGACCTCGCCCGCAAGGCCGGGTTCACGGTCGACGAGCGGAAGGGCCGGGGAACAAGCGGGGAGCTCCGGCAAGGGCGATGAGTTCGGTCCTGTATAAGAACGTGGTCAAGAACTTCGGCGCGCTCAATGTGCTGAGATCGCTCGACCTCGCCGTGCCGGACCACAAATTCCTCGCCCTGCTCGGCCCGTCGGGCTGCGGCAAGACGACGGCGCTGCGCATCCTTGCCGGCCTCGACATGCCCACCACCGGCAAGGTCTTCATCGGCGAGCGCGACGTCACCCGGTTGCAGCCGCGCGACCGCGACATCGCCATGGTCTTTCAGAGCTACGCGCTCTACCCGCAGATGACAGTCGCCGAGAACATCGGCTATCCGCTGTGGATCCGCGGCACGCCCGAGGCCGGGCGCAAGGCCAAGATCGGCGAGGTCGCCGCCATCCTCGAAATCGGTCATCTGCTCGACCGCCGGCCGCGCCAGCTCTCCGGCGGCCAGCGCCAGCGTGTGGCGCTGGCCCGCGCCATCGTGCGCGACCCGGCGGCCTTCCTCATGGACGAGCCGCTCTCCAACCTCGACGCGCGGCTGCGGCTCACTATGCGCGGCGAGATCAAGCGGCTCTGCCAGCGCCTCAGCGCCACCACCATCTACGTCACCCACGACCAGGTCGAAGCCTTGACGATGGCCGACCTCGTCGCCGTCATGCATGGCGGCGAGCTGCAGCAGATGGCGCCGCCTGCCGACATCTACGACCGTCCGGCAAACCGCTTCGTGGCCACCTTCGTCGGCAACCCGCCGATGAACATCCTGCCGGCAGCGCTGGCCGAGCAAGGCGTGATGGCCGGCGGAAAGATCGTCCCGCTGGAGCGGACGCGGCTGACCGCATGCCGCCTCGCCGAGATCGTCGAGATCGGGCTGCGTCCGGAAGATTGCAGCATCGCCCAACCGGGCGAGCCGGGCGCGCTGCCCGGCGAAATCTATGTCGTCGAGCCGATGGGCAACGAGACGCTGGTCAATGTCCGCGTCGATGGCGGCAACGTCTCGGTACGGGCCGGCCGCGATTTCAGGGGCGCGGTCGGCGAAAGCATCGGCGTCGCCTTCGACCCGGCGAACGCCTGTTTCTTCAATGCGGCCGGCCTCACCGCCGTCCACAGGGTCAACAGCAATGGGAGAGAGAAATGATGCATTCCAGCAGACTTACTCGCCGCTCCGTCATCAGGGGCGGGCTCGGCCTGGCGCTCGCCACCACGGCCCTCACCACGCTCGGCATGCCCATGCCCGCCAGGGCAGCCGGCAAGAAGGTCATCATTGGCGCCTTCGCCGATGGCGGGCTGACGCCGTTCAAGCAGAAGATCATCCCGCTGGCGAAGGAGCAGGGCTTCGACATCGAGTTCCTCGAGGATGAATATGGCGTGACGCTGGAGAAGTGGTTCGCCGACGCTCAGAGCGGCGCAGGCCAGTACGACGTCTATCTGCTCGACGATCCATGGGTGCCGCAGTTCGGCGCCGCCAATGTGCTGGAGGATCTCGGCGCCGGCGGCATCGATGGCTCCGACAAGGACTGGATCGGCTCGATGATCGACATGGGCTACTGGCCGCCGCAGATGGGGCCGCGCGTCAAGGGCTTCGAGAATGCCAAGCCGACGCTGATCTGCGTGCCCTTCGTCGGCGACCTGCAGACGCTGACCTACCGCAACGACGTCTTCACCGGCGGCGCGCCCAAGACCTGGGACGAGGTGATCGCCAAAGGCAAGGAAGGTGTGGCGGCCGGCAAGATCAAATATCCGGTCGTCTTCCGCGGCGTTTCGGGCAATCCGATCGTCACCAGCTGGTATCCGATCTTCCTGTCGTTCGGCGGCTCCTTCTTCGACGACAAGTGGAACCCGATCTTCAATTCGGCCGAAGGCAAGGCGTCCGCCGATTTCTTCGTCGGTACGATGAAGCAGAACGCACCGAGCGGCGTGGTCGAGTTCGACTCCGACCAGGAAGGTGCGGCGATCCTCGGCGGCGACGCCGGCGCCATCATCCAATATTCCGGCAATGCCTTGAAGGCCGACGATCCCGCCCAGACCAAGATGGCGGGCAAGCTCGATTTCGGCGTCGTGCCGAAGCAGCAGTCGGCGATCGCCCAGATGGGCATCTTCATCGCCGGCGTGCCGAAATCGGCGCCCAACAAGGCGAACGCGATCGAGTTCCTGAAGTGGTATGTCAGCGCCGAAACCCAGGCCAAGCTGTCGGAAGCGGGCTCGATCCCGGTCAAGCGGAGCGCCTTCGGCATCGCCAAGCCCGGCAACCGGCTGATCCCGGTCGCCCTCAAGCAGCTCGACGCCGGCGCGCTGCCGAGGCCGCGCACGCCCGACTGGGCGAAGGTCGAGGAACTGCTCGGCATCGAGCTCAACAAGGCGCTGCAGGCCGGCTCGGGCGGCGGCGAGGCGTTGGATAGGGCCGCCAAGCAGGTCAAGGACTATCTGACCACGGCCGGGTACTACTGATGCACGGCGCAGCGCAGGCGCGCAAATATCGCCTGCAGGGGGCGGGGCTCGACCTCGCCCTCCCCTATCTCATGCTGGCGCCGGGCCTGACGATCGTGCTCGACGTGCTGGTCTATCCGCTCTGGGACGGTCTCAGGGCCAGTACCAGGGCCTACCGCTATGGCTCGCCGGTCGGCGACGTCGGGTTTCAGAACTACATGCGGCTGTGGAGCGATACGCAGTTCCTGAATTCGCTCTGGGTCACCGTGAAGTTCGTCGCGCTGTCGGTGTCGTTCGAAGCGGTGCTGGGCTTTGCGCTCGCCTTGTTCTGTCTGCGGGAGTTTCAGGGCATCCGCCTGCTCAGGACGGTGCTCATCATTCCGATGGTGGTCACGCCGGTCGTCGTCGCCATCGTCTTCAGGCTCATCTACGCCAGCGACGCCGGCATGCTGACGGCGCTGTCGCAGGCCATCGGCGGCGGTGCGGTGCAGATCCTCGGCAATCCGCTCAACGCCTTCATCGGCCTTGTCGTCCTCGACATCTGGGAATGGACGCCGCTGATGTTCCTGATCCTGCTCGCCGGGCTGCAATCGCTGCCGCATGAGCCATTCGAGGCCGCGCGCGTCGACGGCGCCAGCGCCTGGCGCGTCTTTGCCGATCTCACCTTCCCGATGATGCGGCCGGTGCTGGCCGTGGCGATCGTGCTCCGGACAATCGATGCCTTCGGCACCTTCGACCAGGTCTTCGTGCTGACGCGCGGCGGGCCGGGCGAGGCGACGAGGCTGATCTCCATCTACGGCTACGACACCGCCTTCAAGTTCCAGCAGACCGGGTATGCGGCGGCGCTGTTCGTGACGATCGGCCTCGTCGTGCTCGCGCTCGCCTTCAGCGCCATCAGGCTTCTGCGCAGGGTGGATGCGTCATGAGAACCCGTCTGGCGCGCATCCTCACCACGGTCTTCGTTCTGGCCGTCGTGCTTTTGCCGATCTACTGGCTGGTCTCCACCTCGCTCAAGTCCAACCGCGAGATCACGCAGGAAGGCACGCTCTACCCGCACGTGCCGACGCTCGACAATTACGTCCGGCTGTTCACCGAAAAGCAGTTCGGCTCCTACCTGACGAACTCACTGGTGGTGACCTTCTTCTCCGTCGCCATCGCGCTGGTCGCCGGCGCAATGGGCGCCTACGCGATCGTGCGCTTCCGCTTGCCTTTCGCCATGGAGGGCAAGGTCGGCCTGTTTCTGCTCACGCTGCGCATCATCCCGCCGGTCGTCATCCTGATCCCGGTCTATCTCTTGATGCTCCATCTCGGCTTGCTCGACACCTGGCTGGGGCTGATCGTGACCTACACGGCCTTCAACGTCACCTTCTGCGTCTGGATGATGGAAAGCTTCTTCCGCGAGATCCCCGTCGATCTCGAGGAGGCCGCGATGGTCGACGGCGATTCGCGCTTCGGCGCCTTCCGCCGCATCACGCTGCCGCTGGCCGCCCCGGGGCTCGCGGCGACCGCCATCTTCGCGGTGCTGGTCACCTTCAACGAGTTCCTCTTCGCGCTGGCGCTGACGGCGACGCCGCGGGCGATGACCATGCCGCGCGGCACCGCGACGCTGATCGGCCGCATCGACACCGACTGGGCCTCGATGGCGGCGGCCGGCGTCATCGGCGCGCTGCCAATCGTCTTCTTCGCACTCCTGGTGCAGCGCCATCTGGTGCGCGGCCTCACCATGGGCGCAGTCAAATGAGTGCCGCAGCGAAACATGAACGTGCCACGACAGGCGCGACCTGACAGGAAAGTCGAACGCATGATGGATGTTTGTCTGTTCGGGGTGGGGCTGATCGGCCGTGTGCACGCGGGCAATCTCTCGCGTCACCCGAGGGTGCGGCTGCGCTACATCGTCGATCCGAACCGCGAAGCGGCCGGCAAGGTCGCCGCCATGACCGGCGCCGAAATCGCCGACACCGAAACGGTGATGAACGACCCCGCAGTGAAAATGGTGTTCATTGCCTCGGCCACGCGCACACACGCCGAGCTTGCCATGGCCGCGGCGGCGAAAGGCAAGGCGATTTTTTGCGAGAAGCCGATCGATCTCGATCTCAAGCGCACGGACGAGTGCCTGGCCGCGGTCGAGAAAGCCGGCGTGCCCTTCCAGATCGGCTTCAACCGCCGCTTCGATCCGAGCTTCCGGGCGCTGAAGGAGCGCCTTGCCGCCGGCGAGATCGGCGCCGTCGAGCAGGTCATCATCACCAGCCGCGACCCCGAACCCGAAACCGAGGAAGCGCTGGCAGGCGGCGGAGGCGTCTTCCGCGAGATGACCATCCACGACTTCGACATGGCGCGGAACCTTCTCGGCGAGGAGCCGGTCGAGCTCTTTGCCACCGGCTCCTCGCTGGTGGCGCCGCAATACAGGAAGCTCGGCGACTACGACACCGCGATGTTCATCCTGCGAACCGCGTTCGGCCGGCAGTGCCATATCAACAACAGCGTCAGGGCCGCCTATGGCTACGACCAGCGCATCGAGGTGCATGGCGCCAACGGCATGCTGCAGGCCGGCAACCGGCTGCCGACCTCGGTCGAGATGTTCGGCGGCAAGGGCATTTCGCGCGACAAGCCCTACTACTTTTTCGTCGAACGCTATGCCGAGTCCTACGCCGCCGAGATCGATCACTTCATCACCTGCGTCGAAACCGGCAGGAAGCCTGCCGTCACGGCCAGCGACGGCCGCAAGGCGATGATCCTTTGCGAGGCGGCGCTTGCCTCCACCAGGTCCGGCCGGTTCGAGCCTGTGAAGCTCTGAGCGGATCGCCTCAGTCAACCGGGAGCCCCGACATGAAGATTGGCATGATCACCGACAGCCTGGGCAACCTTTCCTTCGACGAGATGCTGCGCGCCTCGGCTGAACTCGGGCTGGAGACGCTGGAGTTCGCCTGCGGCAACTGGTCGTCCGCGCCGCACATCGATCTGCAGGCGATGCTGGACAGTGCGGCGACCCGCGCCGAATTCGCCGCCAAGGTCCGCGACCACGGTTTGACGATCGCGGCGCTCAACTGCTCGGGCAACCCTCTGCATCCCGGACCGCAGGGCGAGAAGCACCGTCAGGTGACCGAGGACACGATCCGGCTGGCGAGCCTGATGGGCATCGATCGCGTGGTGATGATGTCCGGATTGCCCGGCGGCCCGGGCGATGCCAATCCAAACTGGATCGTCACCGACTGGCCGCCCGAATGCGCCGACATCCTGCGCTACCAGTGGGACGATTGCATCATTCCCTACTGGCGCGGTCTCGTTGAGTTCGCGAACAATCTCGGCATAGGCAAATTGTGCCTGGAACTGCACGGCCATCAGGCGGTGTACAATGTCCAGACACTGCTGCGGCTTCGCGACGCCGTCGGCGAGACGGTCGGCGCGAACTATGATCCGAGCCACCCGCTCTGGATGGGCGCCGACCCTGTTGCCGCCGTGCGCAAGCTCGGCTCGGCAATTTACTACGTGCACGCCAAAGATACGCGCATCGAACCGATACCGGCGGCCATCGACGGCGTGCTCGATGCGCGTCCGCCAAACCACTATGCCGATCGGGCCTGGAACTACATCACGCTGGGCTACGGTCATGGTGAGACCTGGTGGCGGCAGTTCTGCGTCGCGCTGAAGCAGGTCGGCTACGACGACGTGCTCTCCATCGAGCACGAGGATATGATGCTGTCGCCGATGGAAGGCATGCGCAAATCCGTGGCGTTGCTGCGCAACGTCGCCATCAATCTGGCTTGATGCGGGCGGATCGACCCGGAAGGCCGGCACCGCCGCCCGGCCTGGTCGCAGCGCTGGGGTGCGAACCGAAGCTGGTCGCCAAGCATCCGGCGCTCGGCAATTTCCTGCGCAGCCGATGGGCCGACGCCGCCTTCATGACGGCGGCCGGCTTGGCCGAGGCTACCGGCCTTCCCACCACCACGCTGATCAGGCTGCTTGCGCTTCTCGGGTTCCCCAGCTTCCGCAGTTTCCGCGACGCGGTGCGCGCGCAGCTCGGATCGCGGTGAAGGTCAGGGCACAATCCCGCGGCAGGCCCAGGCTACGTTGGCGAACGATCGCGGGCCGTCAGAGCGGCCGGCCTCATAGGCATCGCGCACGGCGGCTTCGGCGCGCGTCCGCCCCGCCTCGTCGAGCGTGGTCATATATTTGCCGAGCGGACCTTCGCCGGCGCCGATCGGCGCCCAGTAGTCGTCGAAATTCTGATAGTCCATCGGGATCATCAGCTCGGTTTCCGTGACATCCGTGAGCCCCTGTTCGACAAAGGTGCGCTTCATCTCGCCGGGCTGCATCATCGGCTGGAAGTAGTAGCGATTGCGCAGCTGGCGGCCGCCTTCGCTGAGCGCCGCCACGGTGTCGATCATCATGCGCATGCCCGGCATGCCGCCGAGATGGTCCCACACCACGGCCGCGACCACGCCGCCCGGCCGCACCACGCGGCGCATCTCGAATACCGCCTTGCCGGCCTCCGGCACGAAGTGCAGCACGAGCAGGGCAAGGGCACGGTCGAATACATTGTCGGCGAAGGGCAGGGCGGTGGCGTCCGCTTGGCTGATGGTGACGCGCGGATCGGTATTCCTCTCCTTGGCCGCCGCGACGAAGACCGGCGAGAAGTCGATGGCATGGATTTCGGCGAGACCGGCGGATTTCGCCAGCTCGAAGGTCAGGCTGCCGGTGCCGCAGCCGACGTCGAGTATCTTCTCGCCGCCGGCCAGGCCCGCGAAATCGATGAACAGCGGCGCGAGCCTGCGGCTCCAGCGGCCCATGAGCTGCTCATAGCCGGACGCGGCATGAACCGCGACGGCATCGCTGCCAAGGCAGTGCGATCGTTGTCAGGCAAAGATAGCGCGGCGCGCACCGACGCATATGTGGCCACTTCACGGTCGCCACGCTCTCGCTGTCGCGGACGCACCAACTTGTGGTGAGTTCCTACGAACGAATGTCAACGCGGCGACGGCGCCGAGAGCGTATCGAATATCCCATCGCAAAGACGGCGGTTCGGCCACATCAGCGTGTTTCCGCTGGCGAGAAAGGAATAGAAGCCGTGCCAGCATAGGCCTGTGTCGGAACCTGGTCATCGGAATTGTGCGGGCACGCTCGCCACGCTCTCCCTTTCCACCAGCGGGCATTCCAGCTTGGTGATGGGGTAGCGGCCGTGGCCGGGCGCCGGCGGCGTCTCCAGCTGCTCGATCGCCCATTGGCCCATCGCCAGATGCGGCAGGATCGATGTGGTCAGCGGCGGGAAGAGGTGGCGGGCGATCTCCTCGTCGTCATAGCCGACCACGGAAATGTCCTGCGGGATATGCAGGCCGGCCTCCTTCAGCGCCTCGTAGCAGCCGATCGCCGTGCGGTCGTTCTGGCAGAAGATCGCGGTCGGTCGGTCTTTCAGCGCAAGCAGCTTGACCGTCGCGGCATAGCCGGCACTGGCCGACCAGTCGCCCTCGACCACCAGTTCCGGGTCGAACGGGATGTCGGCGGTGGCCAAAGCGCGGCGATAGCCTTTCAGCCGATCCTGCGCCGCCTGCATCCAGGGCTCGCCGGTGATTGTGGCGATGCGGCGGTGGCCGTGGCCGATCAGGTGCCGGGTGGAGCTCTGGCCGCCGGCGATCTCGGAAGGCACCACTGCGGGAAAAGCATAGTCGGCGGTGTAGCAGTTGAGCAGGATGACCGGGATGTCGAGGCTGTAGAGGAAATCGGGCGCCGTGATCTCGCGGGTGAAGATGGTCATGTAGATCAGCGCCGAGATGCCGCGTCGGGTCAGCGCTGAAATAGCGCGCGGCTCCATCACCGCGTCGCCCATGGTCTGCGCCACCAGGAGCACGTTGCCGGCATTCCACGATGCCTGGCGCGCGCCCTCGATGGCCACCACCGCCTCGGGGCTGGTGGCGAGCTGGTCGACGGCAAAGCCGATGACGCCATCCAGGCCGTCGAACGGCGTCACCGGCGCACGGAGCGCCGAAAAGACCGGCGGCGAGTAGCCGAGCGCTCTGGCTGCCTCGATCACACGCTCGCGCGTCTGCTGCGACAGCCGGATGCCCGGCGAATTGTTCAGCACGAAGGAGACCGTCGCCTGCGAGCAGCCGGCCGCCCGCGCGATGTCGGTCATGGTGACGCGGCCCTTGGGCTTGGCGGCCGGCTTGCGCCGCCTGGACGTTTCCGGAGGATCGCGCAGTTCCGTCGGTTCGCTCATGGTCGTTTCCAAATCCCGGGCTCTTAAGGGCCGACGGCGATGGCAAGATGATTGAGGTCGGCACACATCTATCGCGAGCGCACCAGATTTATAACTATTACCACGCCAGGCATCTTCCTCGCTAGCCGCTCCGTCTGTCAACGAAAAACAGCTATTGGTCAGCGGAAAACCCGGCGAACTCCCGGAATTTCTTGTGTTGGCAGCGGAGCCTGCCGCCGCCATTTCCCCTCTTTGCCCGAGCGCGCCCGGCAAGATCCTCCCAGCCGTGGGTGCGCATGTTTGCGTTCATAACTAATACTCTTTACTAATAGTTGTAAGCGTTCTACTGTCAACTTGTCGCGACGGGGCGGGGATCTCCGGCCGGTGGCGGCAAGTGGGAAGAGCGCGTTTCGGCTAGCCGGCAATCCACCGGAAGAGGGCCGCTTCGCTCTCACGAAAATGTCAGACAAATCGGACTATTTACGAACGCCAAATCAGTGTCTAGTGTCTTGGTCGCGGCTGGGAGTGGCGCCGTCTTAAGTTGGCAGACCTTGGGCAGGCCCCGTGAGGAGGAGGGCGTCCAGGCCGCAGCCGAGACATCAGCGATGAGTTTCAAAAGGGAGGACGAACCATGAAATCGATGATCCGTAATGCATCCGTCGCCGCGGCGGCCTTGGCTCTTGGCCTGTCGGCGAGCGCGACCGTGCGCGCCGACGACAAGCCGACGCTGGCCTTCGTCGTCAACGGCGCGTCAGACTTCTGGAAGGCGGCGGAAGCCGGCGTGAAGAAGGCGCAGGGCGAACTGCCCGACTACAATCTCGAGCTCAAATATCCGGAACAGTCGTCGGTAGCCATCCAGCAGCGTCTGATGGACGATCTGGTGACGGCCGGCGTGAAAGGCATCATGGTCTCCGCCGTCGATCCCAAGACCTCGACCGACGGGCTGAACAAGATCGCGTCCGAGACGGCGCTGTTCACCACCGACAGCGACGCTCCGCAGACCAAGCGCGTCGCCTATATCGGTTCGTCCAACGTCGACGCCGGCAAGCAGGCGGCCGAGATCGCCAAGAAGGCGATGCCAGATGGCGGCAAGTGCTTGGGCTTCGTCGGCCTGCTCGGCGCCGACAACGCCAAGGAGCGCATCCAGGGCATGAAGGACGGGCTCGCCGGCAGCAAGATCGAGCTGGTCGACGTGCGCGGCGACGACATCGACCAGGCGCGCGCCAAGAAGAACGTCGAGGACGCGCTGGTCGCCAGCCCCGACATCACCTGCATGGTCGGCTTCTACTCCTACAACACGCCGCGCATCTATGAAGCGCTGCGCGATGCCGGCAAGCTCGGCCAGATCACCGTCGTCGGCTTCGACGACGATCCGATCACGCTGGGCGGCGTCAAGGAAGGCACCGTCGCCGCGACCGTGGTGCAGCAGCCCTTCGAATGGGCCTATCAGGGCATGAAGCTGATGGCGTCCTACCTCAAGGGCGACAAGTCGGGCATCCCGCAGAACGGCCTGATCATCGTGCCGACCAAGATCATCGGCAAGGACGATGTCGACGCCTATGCCGCCAACCTGAAGGCGATGGCGGGCAAATAAGTCCAAAACAGTCGCGCCGGCTCGAGGATCGCCTCGAGCCGGCGTCCGTATTGACGGGCCTGCCTAGGCCCGTCAGTCTGTTGCCCACCGGCTGCTGCCAGGTGCCATGAATTGTGGCGTGATGAATTATTCCGACACATCCTTCGCTCAATCGACGACCGCTCCGTTCCTGAGCCTCGAGGCCGTGCGCAAAACCTATCCCGGCGTCGTGGCGCTGGACGGGTTCTCCATGGAGGTCAGGCCGGGCGAGGTGATCGGCCTCGTCGGCGAGAACGGCGCCGGTAAATCGACGCTGATGAAGATCCTCGGCGGCGTGACGCGGCCGGACAGCGGCAGCGTCACCGTCGACGGCGTCGCGCATGACGGGCTGACCGTGGAAGCCAGCATCGGCTCCGGCATCGCCTTCGTGCACCAGGAACTCAATCTGTTCGAAAATCTCGACGTCGCCGCCAACATCTTCTTCGGCCGCGAGCCGCTGAAGGCCGGGCCGCTGAGGCTGGTCGACCGCGCCAGCCTGCGCGAGATGGTGGCGCCGCTCTTGAAACGCGTCGGCGCCAATTTCTCGGCCGACACGCCGGTCGCTTCGCTGTCGCTGGCGCAGCAGCAGATGGTCGAGATCGCCAAGGCGCTGTCGATCAAGGCGCGGCTGGTGATCCTCGACGAGCCGACCTCCAGCCTGCCGATCGCCGAGACCGAGAAGCTGCTCGACGTGATCAAGGGGCTGAGGGCGGAAGACATCAGCGTCATCTTCATCTCGCACCGCCTGCACGAGGTGGAGCGCGTCGCCGACCGCGTCGTGGTGCTGCGCGACGGCATGCTCGCAGGCACGCTGCCCAAGAGCGAGATCAATCACGACCAGATGGTCAAGCTGATGATCGGGCGCATGCTGAAGGAGCGCGAGAAGGCCGCGGAAGCGGGGCGCGCGCCCGGCGGCGTCGCGCTCTCCGCCAGTGCGGTGCGCACCACGGCCTATCCGGATCACCCGGTCGATCTCGAAATCAGGCGCGGCGAAATCCTCGGTCTCGCCGGGCTGGTCGGCTCCGGCCGCACCGAGCTCGCGCGCGTTCTGTTCGGCATCGACGAGCGGCTCGGCGGCAGCGTCGCGCTGGACGGCAAAGCGCTCGATGTCGGATCGGCCGCCGATGCGGTGGCGAACGGCATCTTCCTCGTGCCGGAGGACCGCAAGCTCACCGGCATTCTGCTCGACCTCTCGATAGCGCAGAATATTTCGCTACCCAATCTGCCGGCGCATGCCAGACGCTTGCTGGTCTCGACCGGCGCCGAGATCGCCACCGCCGAGAAGCAGAAGAAGGATCTCGGCATCAAGGCGCCGTCGGTCCTGACCCGCACCGGCACGCTGTCCGGCGGCAACCAGCAGAAAGTGGTTTTGGCCAAATGGCTGGCGATGAACCCCAAGGTGATGATCCTCGACGAACCGACGCGCGGCATCGACATCGGCGCCAAGGCGGAGATCTACGGGCTGATGCGGGCGCTGGCCGATGCCGGTGTCGCGGTGCTGATGATCTCCAGCGACATGGAAGAGGTGATCGGCGTCTCGGACCGCATCGCGGTCATGCATGAGGGGCAGATCTCCGGCATTCTCGACCGGGACGATTTCAGCCAGGAAAACGTGCTTTTGCTGGCGGTGGGCAAGAAGCCAAGGCTGGCGCATGCTGCGGGAGGAGCGCAATGAGCAAGAAAGACCTCGGCCTGCTGGTCCTGATCCTGGTGGTCGGCGCGGTCGTCGCCATCATCAATCCGCGTTTCCTGCTGCCGATCAACCTCGCCAACACCTCCAACCTGATCGGCCTGTTCGGCATCCTTTCCATCGGCCAGGCCTTCGTCATCATCACCGGCGGCATCGAACTCTCGGTCGGCTCGCTGGTGGCGCTCCTCGGCACGCTGTTCATCGACTTCATCGCCGTGCGCGAGATGGACTGGCCGCTGGCCTTCGTGCTGATCATCGCGCTCGGCGCCGTCATCGGCTTCGTACACGGCTGGCTGATCACGCGGCTCAAGATGCAGCCCTTCGTGGTGACGCTCTGCGGCCTCTTGATCTATCGCGGCGTCGCCCGCTTCTACACCGCCGACGGCACCGCCGGCTTCGCCTTCGGCCAGAATTTCCCGGATCTAGAGTTCCTGACCGCCGGCCGGTCGGGGGGCGTGCCGAACAGCTTCATCGCGCTGATCGCCATCGCCATCGTCATGTGGGTGGTTCTGCACCGCTCGGTGTTCGGGCGCTATCTCTACGCCATCGGCAAGAACGAGGAAGCGGCGAAATATTCGGGCATCCGCACCGGGCGCGTTGTGATTGCGGCTTACGTCATCTGCGGCGTGCTGACTGCGCTGTCGGCGATCTATTTCGCCATGTACACGCGCTCGATCTCGCCGGCGAGTCACGGCCAGTTCTACGAGCTTTATGCCATCGCCGCGGCCGTGCTTGGCGGCTTCTCGCTGCGCGGCGGCGAAGGCTCGCTGATCGGCGTCATCCTTGGCACGGTTCTGCTGCAGGAACTGCAGAACCTGGTCAACCTGCTCGGCATCCCCTCCTCGCTCAACTTCGCGGTGATGGGCGGCGTCATCCTGATCGGTGTGCTGGTCGACCAGCAATGGGGCGTGTTCCGCGCCCGGCGCCGGATGCTGGAAGCGACGCGCAGGAACGTCGCCGGCGCTCCGGCGGAGTAGCGTCGCTCCCTGGATCGGACCCCCTCGGGTTCGCACGATTCCCCGTAGAAGCAGCGGACAATCCGGCTTTTGCGGTGGATTGCGTCGAAGCACGCGGAACCGAAAACAGCACTTGTCCGGAAATTGGGGCTGGGCTAAGCAATTCGGCATCGCATGCATCCAAAGAACAAAAAAATGGGAGAAGGTACCGTGGCATCATCGCGTTGGACTGCACTTGCTGCGCTTGCACTGATCTGTTCGACCCCCGCGGTCGCCAAGGACTGGAAGTCCGTTACAGTCGCAATGGAGGGCTCTTACGCCCCGTGGAACCAAACCGACGCCAGCGGCAAGATCGTCGGATTCGAGGTGGACATACTCAACGACGTCTGCGCTCGCATGAAGATAGAATGCACTATCGTGGCGCAGGATTGGGACGGCGTTATTCCTGGCCTCACGGCGGGCAAGTTCGACATTGTGATGGATGGAATGTCGATCACCGAGGAGCGCATGAAGACGATCGACTTCTCGATCCCCTATGCCTCTTCGCCTGTGGCTTTCCTTGCCGACAAGAATGGCCCGCTGGCGCAGTTGTCGAACAGCGGCAAGATGATCGATCTTTCCAAGGACGACGCCGAGTCCAAGGCCGCGCTCGACACGCTGCGCAAGGAACTTGCGGGCAAGAATGTCGGCCTGCAGGTTTCGACCACGGAAGCCACGTTTGCCGACAAGTATCTGAAGGATGTCGCCAACGTCCACGAATACAAGACCACCGACGAGCACGATCTTGACCTGATGGCGGGCCGCATCGACGTGGCCTTCGCCGACACCACCTACTTCCTCGGCACGCTGGCCAAGCCCGATGCCAAGGACCTGGCATTTGTCGGGCCGCAGTTCAAGGGAGGCCCGATCCTGGGGCCGGGCATTGGCGCCGCTTTCCGCAAAACCGATAAAGACCTGCAGGACATGTACAACAAGGCCCTCAAGGCCGCTCTCGACGACGGCTCCGTCAAGAAATACAGCATGCAGTGGTTTAAGATCGACATCACCCAGTGATGTCGTCACGGGAGCAGCCTCGGCTGCTCCCGTTTTGCATTTAGTGCATGTCTCTCAAAAAGCGAGCAGCGATTTTGGGCGAACGACATGCATCAAAACAAGGACTTAAAGCACGTCGCCTGAATCCGTTTCGACGCGACGCGCTTTGAGGTGAGCAGCCAGTCGACGTGTCTCGGCGCCCGGAGGAGGCGTACGTGGAATTTCTCAACAATCTGCTCGATCAGCTGTCAACGGCCTACGAGCTGTTGGCTGCGGGTTGGGGCGTTCAGCTTCTCTGGGGCATTGCTTGGACCCTGGCGGTCACCGTGGTCTCGATGCTGATCGGCGCGACGCTCGGATCGCTCGTGGCGGCAGCCAAGCTTTCACAACGCGGCGGGCTGAGATTCCTCGGCGAAAGCTACACCACCGTGTTTCGCGGCGAACCGGAACTGCTGATCATCTATCTTTTCTACTATGGCGGCACGCAGGTCTTGACGGGCGTGGCGAGGTCCACCGGGTCGATAGGCCCTACCGACATATTGAACATGCCGAGCTTTCTGGGCGGCGTTCTCGCGGTTGGCATCATTTCCGGCGCCTATCAGGCGGAAGTCTTTCGCGGGTCGTTTCTGGCAATCCATCGCGGCGAGCTGGAAGCGGCACGGGCCTATGGCATGTCGGCCCTAACGCGTTTTCGTCTCGTGATAATGCCTCAGGTCTTGCGCCTGGCTGTGCCGGGGCTGGGCAATGTGTGGCAGCTGACCATCAAGGATTCTGCGCTTATTTCGGTTACCGGCGTGGCTGAACTCATGCTGTCGGCCAACAAGGCGGCGCGCTCAACCCACCACTCCCTGCTTTTCTACACCCTTGCAGGCATCCTTTACCTCGTCATGACGTCAGTTTCGACGCCGATCTTCGACAAGGCCGAGCGTTACACCTCACGCAGTTTTGTGCGGCCGAAATGAGGGGTTGCGGTGGATCCTAACTTCTACCTGTCAACCATCTGGAGCGTGCTGAAAGCTCTGCCGCTCACGCTTGAGATCTGGTTCTTTGGTGTCGCAATTGGTCTAGTTCTCGCCTCCGGCCTGACCTGGATGCGAGCGTCGGGCTACAGATTGGGTGAGCTTTTTGCCCGAGCCTACGTCTTTGTTTTTCGCGGGTCACCGCTGCTGGTGCAGCTTTACCTGATCTATTTCGGGCTTTCGCAGTTCGATTTCGTTCGCCACAGCCCGATCCTGTGGCCGATCCTGCGGGATCCCATGTATTGCACGATCCTCGCAATGGCGCTGAACACAGCAGCCTATTCCAGCGAGATTTTCCGGGGAGCGCTGCGGGCAGTGCCTGTCGGCCAGATCGAGGCCGCCAAGGCCTTTGGCATGCCAATGTTTACACGATTCCGCCTTGTCACGCTGCCGATCGCCCTGCGGCTGGCCCTGCCGGCCTACTCAACCGAGATCATTCTCATGACAAAGGCAACGGCGCTCGCCTCTATGGTCACAATCATGGAGATGATGGGAACTGCGCAGAAGATCCAGCACGACACTTTCCGCCCGATCGAGGTGCTGACCTGCGCCGGCGTGATCTATCTGCTTCTCAACCTTTCGATCGCCCGGTTGTTTGCTTTTGTCGAATACCTGCTCTCGCCGCATCTGCGTCCCCCGCCCGAACAATCCCAGCAGATCAAACCCGTCCCGGAGGTGTTGTGATGCCGGCAAATCTTTCCGCCGCCTCGAAAGCAGCATCGTCGCCCGACGACGACAAGGCGGCCATCAGCGTCAAAGACATGCGCAAGTGCTTCGGCGACCATGAAGTGCTCAAGGGCATTTCGCTTGAAGCCCACAAGGGCGATGTCATTTCGATACTCGGCTCCTCGGGTTCCGGCAAAAGCACCTTCCTGCGCTGCATCAACTTGCTGGAAATCCCGGATTCCGGCGAGGTGCGGGTGGATGGCGAGTTGATCCGGATGAAGCAAGGCCGGGATGGCCGGCAAATGCCGGCTGACATGCGCCAGGTCGAGCGGATGCGTGCCAATCTCGCCATGGTTTTCCAGAGCTTCAATCTCTGGTCCCACATGACGGTGCTTGAAAATCTTGTCGCCGCGCCGACGCATGTGCTCAAGCGGCCGCGGGCGGAATGCCTCGAGCAGGCTGAAGCATTGCTGAAGCGCGTGGGCATTTGGGAGCGGCGCAACTATTACCCGCCTCACATGTCGGGCGGCCAGCAACAGCGCGCCGCCATAGCGCGCGCGCTGGCGATGAATCCCAAGGTGATGCTGTTCGACGAGCCTACATCCGCGCTTGATCCGGAACTGGTCGGCGAGGTGCTGCGCGTCATGCGCTCGCTCGCGGAGGAAGGCCGCACCATGCTGGTGGTGACGCATGAAATGGGTTTCGCCCGCGACGTATCGAGCCAGGTGATGTTCCTGCACAAGGGCGAGGTGGATTCGCTGGGTGAGCCAAAAGAGATGTTCGCCCGTCCCCCCACCCAGCAGTTCAAGCAGTTTATCGCGAATTTCAACAAATGACCGCGGCGCTGGCGGCGGCGTTTTGCAGGACCGGCGCCCAGCAAATCAGATCATGCTGGACAGGTCCGAGAACGCCATCGCCTTGCGCAGCACCTCGGCGAAGCGCTCGCCGGCGATCTCTTTCGCGCCGCTGTTATCGATCGAGGTAACGTCCGGACCGGAAAGCGTAACGCTCGTGCTGCGCGCCAGGCGGGCCAGCACCTCGCCGCGCGATTCGCGGCCGCGCGCCGCAAGTCGGTTGGCGAGGATTTCCGGCGCGGCGGTGATCTCAACCACCGCCAGATTGGCATAGCGCTCACGCAGCGCAGGGATGACCGCGCGGGAGACATTCGCCACGGCCACATGGCCATTGGCGACCGCCCAGTCGACATCGGCCGGCAGTCCGTAGCGCAGGCCATGCGCGTCCCAGCAGATGGCGAAGGCGCCGTCTGCTTCCGCCTCGGCAAAAGCGGCATCGGCCAGCGTGTCGTGGTCCTCGCTCGCCGAATCGCTCGGCCGGGTGATGACGCGGCGCACGAATTCCAGCCGCGTTTCGTCGGCGAAGCGCGCCTTGGCATAACCGATCAGCGTGTCCTTGCCGGCGCCGCTCGGCCCGACGACCGCGACGAAGACGCCGTTGCGGATGGGAAGCGTTTCGGTGAGCTCGCGTTCGATCAAAGCCGAAACCATCATGCGACCCGGCGTCCTTCGCGCCAGACGGTGCGAACGACCGGCACATGCTTGTCGACGCGCACGCGCACGAGATCGGCGCGGCGGCCGGGCTCGATAACGCCGCGATCGGAAAGGCCGACCGCGTCGGCCGGGTTCTTCGACACCATGGCGACCGCCTGCGGCAGCGAGATGCTCTCGACGACATCGCCGAGGAAGAAGGCCGACTGGATCAGGCTGAAGGGGATGTAGTCGGAAGACAGGATATCGAGCAGGCCGTCGCCGGCAAGCGCGCGCGCCGACACATTGCCCGAATGCGAGGAGCCGCGCATGACGTTGGGCGCGCCCATCAGCACGCCGAGGCCTGCCGCCTTCGAGGCCCTTGCCGCCTCCTCGGTGGTGGGGAATTCGGCGACACGCACGCCCTGCTCCACCGCCTCGTCGACATGGCCGGCGGTGGCGTCGTCATGGCTGGCGAGCACGATGCCGCGTTCGCGGCAGGCGGCGGAGATGAAGACGCGGTTCGGGCCGGAATTCATGGCCGATTCGGCCATCCGCTTCTCGCAGAACTTCTGGAAGTCGCGGTCGGTCAGCTTCAGCTTGCGCTGGTAGTAATAGGCATAGGTCTCGAGGTTGACGAACTGGCGCTGGCCCGGCGCATGGTCCATCAGCGAGGCGAGCTTCACCCGGTCGTCGGTTTCGAAATTGGCGAAGGCCTCGAGACAGTCCGGCGCCGAGACCTCGCAGCGCAGGTGGATGAAATGGTCGGCCCGCAGCCGATCCTGGCGCACGCTGTCTTCGATCGCGTCGGCGAGCTTGCGCACGTCGTCGGACTTCAAATCGGCATCCTCGTCCATGCCGACGCGCAAGGCATCGAGCACGGTGGTGATGCCGGCGGTCGCCACCTGGGCATCATGGGCAAGCACAGCAGCGATCGGGTTCCAGCGCACCTTCGGGCGCGGCGCGTAATGGCCTTCGAGATGGTCGGTATGCAGCTCGACGAGGCCCGGGATGATGTAGTCGCCGCCCATGTCCTCGCCGGTGCGGACGGCACCCGGCTCGATCGCAGCGATCAGGCCATCGCGCAGCAGCAGCGAGCCCTCGACGATCTCATCGGGCAGGACGATGCGGGCGTTGTTCAGAACGGTCTCGGCGGTCATCTCAGGCGGTCCTTGGTCTCGGGCAATAGCATCAGGCGGTCTTTCTGGCCGGTCGGCGGCCGAGTTCATGGTGGGAAAGCACCATGAAGGGGGCGCCCGGTTCGGTCTCGACGAACAGCGTCAGCGCATCCACCGGCACCGGGTGCTGCAGCACCTCCGCGAACAGGCTGTCGATTGCTGCGCGAAGACGTGGGCTTTCCTGTGGCCCGACGCGCCCGGACAACGTCATGTGGAAGCGGAAGGTCTCGAAAACGTAAGGATAGCCCCACTGGCAGAGGTTGCGGAACTCATCCGGCTTCAGCGAGTCTGGGCTGCGCCGCTCGATCTCTGCCTCGGTCAGCGGCGCGCGGAAGCGGTCGAAAGCGCGCACGACTTCGTCGGCGAAACTGTTGAGCGGCGCGAAAGGGGCTTCCGGCACCAGCGCGAAGAAACCGTCGATCTGGCCGACGACGAGGCGGGGGATGACGACCGGCGGTGCGGCTTCGGCAAAATCGACGAGCGCGGCGCGCAGCGAGGCTTCCGTCTCGTTCGGCGCCAGCCGGAACGGCGCCTTCAGCGTCGCGTGGAACCCGTAGCGCCGTGCCGAGGCAGTGTGGAAGGCAACCTCCGCCGCCGACAGCTCACCGACGGCCTCGACCGGTCGCGTTGCCGCGCCGAAGGGGTCGCGGCCCAGCCAATTGGCGGCGATGCGCGCCAGCGGCTCGTCCTGCCGTGGGGTGAAATAGATGGCGTAGCGCATGGAAAGTCCTCGTCAGCCCGCTGCCATAGGCGATTTCCATGACGGATTGACGAAGCTTTCGTGGGTTTTCGAAGGCAAATAGACCCTCGCGGTCCTTAGCCGACGATTTTTCCCAGCTGGACCAATAGCTTGAGCGCGGTGAGTAACCTTAGGCCTTCATCAGCCACTCATGCTCGGCGGCGTTGTGGAATTTCCAGGTCCGCTTCGGGCCGGCCATGACGTTGAGATAGTAGAGGTCGTAGCCGTGGCAGGCCGCGCAGGGATGATAGCCCTTCGGCACCAAGACGACATCGCCATCCTCGATCGCCATCGCCTCGTCGAGGTCGCGCACGCCGTTCCTGTCAGCGTCGGTGTAGACGCGCTGGAAGGCGAAGCCCTGCGGCGGGTTGAGGCGGTGGTAGTAGGTCTCCTCGAGATAGGATTCGGCGGGGAGGTTGTCCTGGTCGTGCTTGTGCGGCGGATAGCTGGAGGTGTGGCCGCCGGGCGTGATGACCTCGACCACCAGCAGCGAATCCGCCGGCTTGCCCTCGGGCAGGATGTTGGTGACGTAGCGCGTGTTCGTGCCCTTGCCGCGCACCTCCTGGCCGAGATCGTCCGGCGCAATCACACGCGCCGGCAGGCCGCCGCCAAGGCCCGGCGCCGAGCAGACGGCAAGCTCCAGCTCGGTGTCGGCGGTGACCGACCAGTCGGAGCCTTGCGGCACATAGACCGACCAGGGCTTGCCCTCGAAGGGCGACATGCGCTCGCCGAGCAGGCCGAGATCGTTGCCGCTTGCCGAGGCCTTGCCCTTGCCGGTGACGAACACCAGGCAGACCTCGCGCTCGCCCGTCTTGCCGGCAACGGTCTCGCCCGGCCGCAAGCGGTGGAGATCGAAACCGACATAAGTCCAGCCGGCGCTTTGCGGGGTGACGTGAGCGACGTGGCCGTGGCCCTTGTCGGCCTTGACGAGCAGTTTCGACATTATTGTCTCCCTAATTACCCGACACTTCGATTTTCAGGTCTGCTTTGCAGCCAAGGTTTCACCGTTTGATGGACTGTCCGGAAACCTTGGAGATTGGCTGAAGCCTCTCAACTTCGTCATCCTAGGGCGAAGCAGGAGCGCAGCTCCGTCGCGGAGACCCTAGGATCCATGCCGTAACCTCAATCGAAGAGCGCAGCGGAGCCGAATTCTGCACCGCAGCGGGTGTTTTGAAGTCACGGCATGGATCCCGGGGTCTGCGCCGCATCGCTTCGCCCCAGGATGACGAAGCGAGAGGCGTTTCGGCTAGTCACCAACGTATGCGATCCGCCACGCACCCAGTATCCAACCCGTAGAAACTTAGCCATGGATCAGTCATTCCTTCTGCTCGGCTGGAGGCTTGGCCTCCTCAACCGGCTTGTACAGGTAGAAGAACTGCCACACCGCGTAACCGGCGAAGCCGAGCGCAATGACGCCCCAGAACGGCGTGCCGGTGGCGAACTCGATCACCGACCAGATCAGGCAGACGGCGACGACGGCGATGCGTCGCCACAGCGGCCGGAAGAAGGGGTGCTCATAGTCTTTCATCGCGCCAATCCCGGATTTGCCCAAAGCGTGTCAGATAGACCGCGCGCCGTGGCAAATCCACCGTTTACGCCGGGAAGCCCTGCGTCTCCACCGTATAGCCGGCGGCCGTCATCACCCGCATCAGCTCTTTGTGGCCGACCTGAGCCATCTTCAGCGGCGGGTTCTTCTTCGGATCCTGCTCGGCCTCGACAACGAACCAGCCTTCATAGCCGTAATCGGCGAAGCGCTGGACGATGGCGCCGAAATCGAGCGAGCCGTCGCCCGGCACGGTGAAAGCGCCAAGCGCCACGGCATCGAGGAAGGACTGCTTCGTGCGGTCGAGCCCGTCGATCACGCCCATGCGCACGTCCTTCACATGCACGTGGTTGATGCGCTTGTGATGGTTGTCGATGGCGCGCAGCACATCGCCGCCGGCAAAGGCGAGATGGCCGGCATCGAGCAGCAGCGGAATGCCTTCGCCGGAATGGCGCATGAAGGCGTCTAGCTCCGGCTCGGTCTCGACCACAGCCGCCATGTGATGATGATAGGAGAGCGGCATGCCCTGGTCGGCGCACCATTCGCCGAATTCGGTGACGCGGCGGCTATAAGCCTTCATCTCGTCGTCGGTGAGCTTGGGCTTGGTGGCCAGAGGCTTGGAGCGGTCGCCCTGGATGGAGCGGCCGACCTCGCCATAGACGATGCAGGGCGCGTTGACCGCCTTGAACAGGTCGATCATCGGCTGGATGCGATCCTTGTTCCTGCCCAAGTCCTCGTTGACCAGCGTGCCGGAAAACCAGCCGCCGCAGAGCGTCACGTCGGCCTCCTTCAGGATCGGCAGCATCACCTTCGGGTCGTTCGGGAAGCGACGGCCCATCTCCATGCCGGTGAAGCCGGCCGAGCGCGACTGGCGCAGGCATTCCTCCAGCGACACGTCATCGCTCAATTCCACGAGATCGTCGTTCCACCACGCGATGGGGGACATTCCCAGTTTGGCTTTCAAGTCGTCACTCCAGTGTCAGGTTCGTTCCTACCCTCCCCCTTGTGGAGGGTCGCTGCGAAGCAGCGGGGTGGGGGTGCGGCGCCGACCACCACCCGGAGGACCTTCGGTCCGACCTCCCCACAAAGAGGAGGTAGGGGGGTTGGCAGCGCCGGCTTCAATCACCGATGCTCTGCATCTGCTTTTTGTCCTCATACGCCTTGCGCGCGGCGTTCACTTCGCTACGCGACGAGACTTCCGGCACGGCGACATCCCACCAATGGCCCCCGGCTTCGGTCGAGAGCAGCGGATCGGTGTCGATGACCAGCACGGTGGTCTTGTCGTTGCCTCTTGCCTTGGCCAGCGCTGTCTCCAATTCGGCGATCGACGCCACCTTCTCGGCGACGGCGCCAAGGCTTGCCGCATGCGCGGCGAAGTCGACGTCCGGCATCACCTCGTGGCGGGCGTCCTTCAGGAGATTGTTGAAGTTGGCGCCGCCGGTCGCCATCTGCAGCCGGTTGATGCAGCCATAGCCGCGGTTGTCGAGGAGCACGATGGTGAGCTTCAAGCCCAGCATCACCGATGTGGCGATCTCGGAATTGAGCATCAGATAGGAGCCGTCGCCAACCATGACGACGACCTCCTGGTCGGGCTTCGCCATCTTGACGCCAAGCCCGCCGGCGATCTCGTAACCCATGGTCGAGAAGCCGTATTCGGCATGGTAGGAGCCCGGCGCGCCCGCCTGCCAGAGCTTGTGCAATTCGCCCGGCAGGCCGCCGGCGGCATGCAGCAAGGTGACGCCCGAGCCCATCGCGCGCTGCACGGCGCCGATCACCTGCGCGTCCGACGGATAGGCGGCGTTGGTCGAGGCTGTCACCTTGGCGGCGGCCGCCTGCCATTCCGTCTTGCCCTTCAGCGCGTTGTCGGTCCAGGCCGTCGGCGCCTTCCAGCCTTTCAGCGCGGCATTGAGCTCGGCAAGCCCTTCGGCGGCGTCGGCGACCAGCGGCAGCGCCCAGTGCTTGCCGGCATCGAAGACCTGGGTATTCAGGCCAATGATCGTACGACCCGCATTCTTGAACAGCGCCCAGGACCCGGTGGTGAAATCCTGCAGCCTAGTGCCGACGGCAAGCACGACATCCGCCTCTTCCGCCAGTCGGTTGGCGGCGGAGGTGCCGGTGACGCCGACCGCGGCCATGTTGAGCGGATGATCGTCGGGGAGCGAGGATTTTCCCCCTTGAGTCTCGCAGACGGGAATGCCGGCGCCTTGCACCAGCTTCGCCAGCTCGCCCGAAGCTTGCGAATAAAGGACGCCGCCGCCGGCGATCACCAGCGGTTTCTTGGCGCCCTTCAGCGCCGCGACGGCGGCCGCCAACTCGTGGCGATCCGGGCGCAGCCGGCGCGGCGTCCAGACGCGCTCGGCAAACAGGCTCTCGGGATAGTCATAGGCCTCGGCCTGCACGTCCTGGCAGAGCGAGAGCGTGACCGGGCCGCATTCGGCCGGATCGGTCAGCACCTGCATGGCCCGGTTCAGCGCCGGGATGATCTGTTCCGGCCGCGTGATGCGGTCGAAATAGCGCGACACGGGGCGGAAGCAGTCGTTGACGCTCGCCGTACCGTCTGAGAAATCCTCGGCCTGCTGCAGCACCGGGTCTGGCAAGCGGTTGGCGAAGACATCGCCGGGCAGCAGAAGCACCGGCAGTCGGTTGACATGGGCAAGGGCGGCCGCCGTCACCATGTTCAGCGCGCCCGGGCCGATCGAGGTGGTGGCCGCCATGAATCGGCGGCGGAAATTCGCCTTGCCATAGGCGATCGCGGCATGCACCATCGCCTGTTCGTTGTGGGCGCGGAAGGTCGGCAGCTCGTCGCGCACTTGATAGAGCGCCTCGCCGACGCCGGCGACATTGCCGTGGCCGAAGATCGCCCAGACGCCGCCGAAGATCGGCACGTTTCTGCCGTCGATTTCGGTCATCTGCCGGCTGAGAAAGCGGGTCAGCGCCTGCGCCATCGTCAGGCGAACGGTCTTGGTCATCGGTCGTTTCCTCCGGCTTTCCTTGTGCCGTCTTGTTATGCGGCCTTGCGGCCGCGCGCGGCAAGCCATGCCTCGGTCAGCTGCTCGAAGCGCGAGGCCATGTCGGCGATAGCCTCGTCATCCGACATCCTGCCGGCAAGCCATTGTTCGGCGGCGTTGATGAAGATGGTGCGACCGACGGCAAATCCCTTGACGATCGGCGCATTCGCGGTGGCGGCAAAGGCCGCGACCAGCTCGTCCTGCGGCGCCTCCAGGCCTAGCAGCACGACGCCGCGGCACCAAGGATCGTTTTTGACGATCACCTGCTCGATCTTCGCCCAGGCGTTGGCGGAAGCCTGCGGCTCGAGCTTCCACCAGTCGGGTTTGATGCCCAGCGCATAGAGTTCCTCGAGCGCGCGCGGAATGGTGGTGTCGTCGAGCTTGCCGTGCTTCCCGGCGATGATTTCGACGAGCAGTTCGCGGCCGACTTTTCGTGCCGCCTCGAACAGGGCCCGCAGCTTCTGCTGCTGCTCGGCCTTCAGCGCCTCCGGATCGTCCGGATGGTAGAAGCACAGGCATTTGATGCAGTGGTCGACCGGCCATTCGATCAGCTGCGAGCCAATGTCCTGCGAGAATTCGAAGCGCAGCGGCCGCGATCCAGGCAATTCGACCGGACGGCCGAGCCAAGCGAAGGAATGGCGAGCGAATTCGAACATCGCGTCGCGCCCATATTTCTCGTCGATCAGCATGCCGTAACCATCGCGGCCGGCAGCGACTTTTGCCGCCGCCTTGACGGTGAGCACCTTGAAGTCGGGGATGCGCGAAACATCGGCGCCGACCCTGGCCGCGACATCTTCCAGCTGGACGCGGTGGTCGCAGGCAAGCGCCATCAGCGACGGGATATCGCGCCGGCGCGTGGTGGCCCAATGGATGTGGTTGATCGCCTCGTCCTTGCGCAGCGCCAGATGCTTGCTGCCATGCTTCAGGAAGAACTGCAGTTCCTCGAAGGTCGGATATTCCGGTGCGCAGAGCAGGCGCGACACCGCAAAGGCGCCGCAGGCATTGGCCCAGGTTGCCGCCGTCGCAAAACTTTCGCCACCGAGCCAGCCGCGCAGGAAGCCCGACATGAACGCGTCGCCGGCGCCGAGCACGTTGTAGACCTCGATCGGAAAACCCTGGCCGACGATGCCGTCCTCGAGGTTGTCGCTAATCGGGCCGTCATAGACGATGCAGCCCTTGGCGCCGCGCTTCAGCACAATGGTGGCCGCGGACAGCGAGCGGATTGTCTTCAATGCGCTGAGGCAATCGTCGGCGCCCGACGCGATCATGATCTCCTCCTCGGTGCCGACGATGAGATCGCAATCCGGCAGCACCGTCTGCAGCTGCGCCGAGACGCGGTCCGACTTGACGTAGCGCTCGAAACCTTCGGCATGGCCGGCGAGCCCCCAGAGGTTCGGGCGATAGTCGATGTCGAACACCACCTTGCCGCCCCTGGCCTTCATCAGGCGGATAGCTTTGCGCTGCGCGGCGTCCGAATTGGGCCGCGAGAAATGCGTGCCGGTGACGACGACCGCGCGCGCCGACGCGATGAAAGCTTCGTCAATGTCCTCTTCCGCAAGCGCCATGTCGGCGCAGTCGGAGCGATAGAAGATCATCGGCGAGACGCCTTCGTCCTCGACGGAAAGCAGGACCAGCGCGGTCAGGCGCTCCTTGTCGGTCTTCAGGCCGTCGACCGAGACGCCCTCACGTCTGAGCTGCTCGCGAATGAAGCGGCCCATCTGCTCGTCGCCGACGCGGGTGAGCAGCGCCGAGCGCAGGCCGAGTCTTGCCGTGCCGACGGAAATATTGGCCGGGCAGCCGCCGACCGACTTGGCGAAGGAGGTGATGTCCTCCAGCCGCGAGCCGATCTGCTGGCCGTAGAGATCGACCGAGGCGCGGCCGATCGTGATGACGTCGAGCGGCGGATATTTTGCTTCCACGGCTTCGCCCATTCGAACCTCCCATCGGCCTTGTTGTGCAGAGCAGCGTCGTTTTGGGCAGCACGCGCGAACGGCATCGTGGCGCCGTCAATATGAAATAATAATTCCAATCCATAGTCAATATGGAATGAGCATTCCCGGATGGAAAAACTGCCTGTTCGGTCTGCTCAGGCCTTGCGCTTGCGGCCGGCGTCGCGACGCTTCTCGCCGACGGCGACGGTGAGCGCCATGGCGAGCGCCATGGTCGCCGAGATCGAACGGAAGCCGCCGAAATCGGCTTCCGCCACCTCGAACCAGACCTTGGCGAACTGGGCCAGCGGCGAAAACGAGCTGTCGGTGATGGCGACGATCGGCACGCCTTGCTCGGCGATCGCGCGCGTCTCCTCGATGGTCGCGGGAGCGTAAGGCGAGAAGCTGATGGCGATGACGGCGTCGCGCGGCGTGGCGAAGCCGATCATCTCGGCATTGAGCCCCGCCGCCGATTCCACCAGCTGGTTGCGGATCTTGAGCTTGCCCAGTGCGTAGGCGATGTAGGAGGCGACCGGATAGGAGCGGCGCTTGGCCAGCACATAGATTGTCTCGGCTTTAGCCAGAAGCGTGATTGCTTCCTCGAAATGCGCATCGTTCAACGAGCGCGAAATGTCGCTGAGCGAGGTGCTGGCCGCGGCGACGAACCCGTCGAAGATCGCGCGGTGGCCGCCACCTTCCTCGGCCTTGGCGCGCAGTGCCGCCAGCCTTTCGTCATAGGAAGAAGTGCGTTCGCGCAGACGTTCCCGAAACACCTGCTGCAGGCTGGTGAAGCCGTCGAAGCCGAGCTGCTGGGCGAAACGGATCAGCGTCGAGGGCTGGACACCGGCCGAGGCCGCGATGCTCGCCGCCGTGCCGAAGGCGATGTCGTCGGGATTGTCGAGCGCATAGGCGGCGATCTGGGCGATGCGCTTGGGCAGGCTCGCGCGCCGGTCCAGGATCGTTGCGCGCAACGTCTCGAAATCGCGAGGCACCCGTTCGTCCATCGTCGCTCCGCCCACGGCCATACTGGTGTCCCTCTCCTGCCTCATCATAGCGGTTTCGCGCAAGAACACCATAAAAAATGATTTGGACGTTCCATTCCTGGGAAAAATGGATTAACTCATCCACACGAACATTCCCCTATCGCGGAGACAATCGACATGGTCGGAGTGGGCCTCATCGGCACGGGTTTCATGGGCAAGTGCCACGCCATCGCCTGGAACGCTGTCGGCACAGTCTTTCCCGATGTCGAGAAGCCGAGACTGGTGCATCTGGGCGAGGTCAATGACGAGCTCGCAAAGCGCAAGGCCGGCGAATTCGGCTTCGCCAAGGGTTCCGGCGACTGGCGCGCGGTGGTGAACGATCCTGAGGTCGATGTCGTCTCATTGACCACGCCCAACCAGTTCCATCCGGAAATGGCGATCGCCATCCTCGAAGCCGGCAAACATTTGTGGTGCGAGAAGCCGATGGCGCCAAGTTTCGCCGAGGCCGAGGCGATGGCGAAGGCGGCCACGAAATCCGGCAAGGTGGCAGCGCTCGGCTACAACTACATTCAGAATCCGGCCATCCGCCATATCGGCGCGCTGCTCGAGGAAAAGATCATCGGCGACGTCAATCTCGTGCGTATCGAGATGGACGAGGATTTCATGGCCGATCCGGAGGCGCTGTTCTTCTGGAAGCATGAGGCGGCTTCAGGCTACGGCGCGCTCGACGATTTCGCCGTCCATCCGCTGTCACTGATCAAGGTGCTGTTCGGCCGCGTCGCCTGCGTCATGTGCGACATGGCGAAGCCCTATGCCGACCGGCGTGTCGCTTCCGGCGGGCGCCGCGCGGTCGAAACCTACGACATCGCCAGCGTGCTGATGCATCTCGAGAACGGCGTCGCCGGCACGCTGCTGGTCAGCCGTTCAGCCTGGGGCCGCAAGGGGCGCATCGCCATCCAGATCTTTGGCTCGAAGGGCTCGATCCTCTACGACCAGGAGCGGATGAACGAGTTCCAGCTCTACCTCACCGCCGACCGGCCGACCGAGCAGGGTTATCGCACCATCCTGGTGGCGCCGCATCATAAGCCCTACGATTCCTTCCTGCCTGCGCCCGGCCATGGCCTCGGCTTCAACGACCTCAAGATGATCGAGTGCCGCGAGGTGCTGATGCGGATTGCCGGCAAGCCGGCACGGATCATCGACTTCGACGAAGGGCTGGAGATCGAGCGCACGGTGCATGCGATGGCGTGCTCGTTCCAGGAACAGCGCTGGATGGATGTACGGTAGGCCTGCGACGCGTCACGTGCCGGCGGCCGGGCTATTGATCTCCCAGCCGTCCACCCAGATCTGCCGCAGGCGGTCGCCGTCACCTTTGAACCAAAGGCCGGCCGGCTGGCAGTCCTGGATGCGGTCGCTGCGGAAGTTGCGGATGGCCTGGCGCAGTTCGCACCAGGCGACGATGTTGGCGCTCTCGGCATAGTAGATCAGCGCGATCGGTCGGATGATGCGCTTTGTGTCGCGGCCTGCTTCGTCACGATAGGCAAGGTCCAGCTTTTCCTCGTCACGGATGGCGCGGCGCACCAGCGCCAGATCGACCGCCGAGGCCGAAGGCGCTGCAAATCCCCAGGCATGCAGCGCGTTGGCGTCGAGGGTCTGCCGCAAGGGCGGCGGCACCGCGCCGGCGATCTTGGCGCCGACGCGTTTTGCCGCCTGCTTGAGCTCGTCATCGCCGGTGCGCTCGAGCAGCGCCAGCGACAGCACGATCGCCTCCATCTCCTCGATCGAGAACATCAGCGGCGGCAGGTCGAAGCCGGGACGCAGGATGTAGCCGATGCCGCGCCCGCCCTCGATCGGCACCCGCATCGCCTGCAGTGCCGCAATGTCGCGATAGACCGAGCGCACCGTCACTTCCAGCTGTTCGGCGATCGTCGCAGCGGTGACCGGTTTCCTGGCCAGCCGCAGGATCTGGATGATCTCGAACAGGCGCGACGCCTTGCGCATTTCCTCACCCGGCCGAAACGCAACTGACACACCCCCGTCAGTTGGGTGGCCTATAGGGCCGCCTACGCGTTTGAAAATCAACAGATTCCTTCTCGCCCTGGCTGACGAGGAGGCAGGCAACTGACATGAACTACACAGAAAACCTCTGGCTCTTCTTCATCCTGCTGGTCGGCATCATCGCTGTGCCGGGCATGGACATGCTGTTCGTGCTGGCTAATGCGCTGACCGGTGGCGGCAACAGAGGATTGGCCGCGACCGCCGGCATCATGCTGGGCGGCGCGGTGCATACGCTGAACGGCGCGATCGGCGTCGGCCTGCTCATGCATTTCGTGCCAATCCTGTTCAAGCCGCTGCTGATCGCCGGCGCCGCCTACATGGCCTATATCGGCATTTCGCTGATGCGCAGCTCGATCACTGTCGGCGACGATGGGCTCACCGGCAGCCGCTCCGCCTGGAAGGCCTTTCGCCAGGGATTGGTCACCTGCCTGATCAACCCCAAGGCATATCTCTTCATCCTTGCCGTCTATCCGCAGTTCTTGAAGCCGGCTTATGGTCCGATCTGGATGCAGGCGACAATCATGGGGCTGCTGACCGTCGCCATGCAGGCGGGAATCTATGGCGGGCTCGCCATCACCGCCGGCCGCAGCCGGGCGCTGCTGGTCGGCAATCCGCAGGCGACGGTTGTTGCCGTCCGCGCGGCCGGGTTGCTGCTGTTTGCCGTCTCGGTGTTCACCGCATGGGAAGGGCTGAGGGCGGCGTGATTACCGCCCCCTTCCATGACTCGGCTCAGGCGGCGCCTTGTCTGGCTGCCAACATTTCGCGCTTCACCGAGCGGCGCCATTCGACGGCGCCGGCAAGGCCGTGCAGCACCGTCTCGGTGGTCGCCCAGTCGATGCAGCCGTCGGTGATGCTCTGGCCGTAGGTGAGCGGCTTGCCGGGTACCACGTCCTGGCGGCCGGCGACGAGATTGCTCTCGATCATGACGCCGATGATGCGCTCGTCGCCCGCGG
This sequence comes from Mesorhizobium album, assembly GCF_033977205.1. Lineage (NCBI taxonomy): Bacteria > Pseudomonadati > Pseudomonadota > Alphaproteobacteria > Hyphomicrobiales > Phyllobacteriaceae > Mesorhizobium > Mesorhizobium album. The sequence goes on from NZ_JAVIIW010000022.1 coordinate 36,865, forward strand.
CGACCTGCCCCGCCACGTCATGCGCGACCTTGGGCTGGTTCTCCGGCTTCTTGCCGCTGTTGGCGTGGCTGACATCGATCATCAGGCGCGGCGCGATACCGATGCGGCCGAGCTCGGCGGCGGCGGCGTCGACGCTTGCCGCATCGTAGTTCGGCACGACACCGCCGCGCAGGATGACGTGGCAATCCTCATTGCCGGTGGTCGCCGCAATGGCGCTGCGGCCGCCCTTGGTCACCGCCATGAAATGATGCGGCTGGGCGGCCGACTTCACCGCTTCGCCGGCAATGCGCAGATTGCCGTCGGTGCCATTCTTGAAGCCGACCGGGCAGGAGAGGCCCGAGGCCAACTCGCGGTGGATCTGGCTTTCGGTCGTGCGCGCGCCGATGGCGCCCCAGGCGACAAGGTCGGCGATATATTGCGGCGTCGTCATGTCGAGGAACTCGGTCGCCGCCGGCAGGCCGAGATTGTTGACGGCGGAAAGCACGTTGCGCGCCATGCGCAACCCCTTGTCGATGTGGAAGCTGCCGTCGAGGTCGGGGTCGTTGATCAAGCCCTTCCAGCCGACCGTGGTGCGCGGCTTCTCAAAATAGACGCGCATGACGATCTCGAGCCGGTCCGCCAGGGCCTCGCGCAGCGCCGCCAGACGGCTGGCGTAGTCCACGGCGGCGACCGGGTCGTGGATGGAACAAGGGCCGACGATGACTACCAGTCGATCGTCGGCCCCCGTCAGGATGGAATGGATGGCGTTGCGCGAAGCGGCAACGGTGCGCGTCGTCGTCAGTGAGCGCGGTATCTCGCGCATCACCTCGTCCGGCGTGCTCAGGACTTTGAGTTCCTTGACCCGAAGGTCGTCTGTGGTAGTCAACACGGCTTTCTGCTCCTGGTTAGGAGACCTGCCGGCTGAAACGAAAAAGCCGCCAGGTCTGGCGGCTTTTCGGATTTAGCTGCTGCAATCTTCAGATCGAGCGCAATCCTCCCGCCGCCAGCGAGCTGTCGTAATAAAAGTACCAAAACGAGGCGGTCAGGTGGATCATGCGGCTCATATAGTCGATGCCGGGGCGCTTGTCACTCTCTCTTTGTTTGCGCAATTCCGGACGGAAAATCGCTTCACACTTTTCCTGGAATTGCTCTATTCGCCGATCACGCCGGCGATGTTCTGGTCGTAGTCGACCAGTGAGCCGGTCATGACGCCGGCTTGCGGGCTCAGCATATAGGTGATCAGCCGGGCAAGCTGGGCCGGCTTCACAAGCTGGCCCATCGGCTGGGCGGCCTCGGCCTTTGCCAGCCAGTCGTCCGGCGCGTCATGCCACTTCTTCTGCACGATCGCCTCGCCTTCGGTGTCCATCCAGCCAGGCAGCACGGCGTTGCAGCGGATGCGGTTCCGCCGATACGAGCTCGCAACATTCTTGGTCAGCGTCATCAGCGCGCCCTTGCTGGTCGAGTAGGGCGTCAGGAAAGACTGGCCGGCATGCGCCGACATCGACAGCACGTTGACGATCGAGCCTGGCGCCTTGCGCTCCAGAAGATGCGCGACGAGGCTCTGCATCAGGAAGAAGGGTCCGCGCACGTTGGTGTCGAAGATCTGGTCGAAAAGCTCCTCGGTGGTTTCCACCAGCGAGCCGCGCGCCGAGGTGGCGGCGGCGTTGACCAGCGCGTTCAGCGTGCCGAAATGGCCGAGCGCGGTCGCGACGGCACGCTTGCAGTCGGCGACCTTGGCGACGTCGGCGCTGATGAAGATGGCGTCAACGCCGCTCTTCTTCAGCGCGGCGACTGCCTTGTCGCCCTTCTCCTGCGAGCGGCCGATCAGCGCCAGCGCCCGGCAGCCCTCGTCGACCAACGCCTCGGCAACGGCGAAGCCGATGCCTTGCGCGCCGCCGGTGACGATGGCGCGCGTTTCTGAGTTGCGACCGGCCAAACCGTTCATCGCTCTGCTCCTGTGTTTTGATAACCAATGGTTTTCCGAGATTCATTGAGGTTCCGATCGGTTTCTTCGGCGCCTTGTCGCAACGTTAAGAACTTGGTCGAAGCGTCCTCAACTTCGTCATCCTAGGGCGAAGCAGGAGCGAAGCTCCGTCGCGGAGACCCTAGGATCCATGCCGTGACCCCGGCCGAAGAAGGCAGCGAAGCAGAATTTCTGCACCGTTAGCATCGTTCTGATGTAACGGCATGGATCCTGGGGTCTGCGCCGCGTCGCTTCGCTCCTTGCTCCGCCCCAGGATGACGATGCGATGGGTGTTGCGACTAATCGCCAGGCCTGGGAGACTGGCAACCTGACCGTCCTCAAAACATTCGCCTCACCGAATTACTCGACGCGGACAGTCTTGCCCGTCTTCGCCGACTGCAAGGCCGCGTCGGCCAGCTTCAAGGCGACCAGCCCATCCTTGCCGCTCGGCGCCGCCTTCTTGCCGGCAGTCGCCGCGGCAATGAAAGCCGCGATCTCGTTGGCATAGGCGTCGATGTAGCGGGTCATGAAGAAATCGTGCAGCGGCGGGCGCGTATAGCCCTTGTCGTTGGCGAGCTCGATCGACACCGGGCGCTGGTTTTCGGCCGCGACCATGCCCTTGGAGCCATGCACCTCGATGCGCTGGTCGTAGCCATAGGTGGCGCGGCGCGAATTGGAGATGACGGCCTGCTTGCCCGAGGCCGTTTCCAGGATGACGCTGACCGAGTCGAAATCGCCGGCTTCGCCGATCTTCTTGTCGACCAGTACCGAGGCATGGGCGCTGACGGCAACTGGCTCCTCGCCGAGCAGGAAGCGCGCCATGTCGAAATCATGGATGGTCATGTCGCGAAAAATGCCGCCCGAGCGAGCGATGTATTCGAGCGGTGGAGCGCCAGGATCGCGCGAGGTGATGGTGACCATCTCGACCGCGCCGATGGCGCCGTCGTCGATCGCCTTGCGGACCGCGGCGAAATGCGGATCGAAGCGGCGGTTGAAGCCGACCATCAGCGTTGCGTTGGCCTTCTCGACCACGGCAAGGCACTGCTCGACGCGCTTGACGTCGAGGTCGATCGGCTTCTCGCAGAAGATCGCCTTGCCGGCCTTGGCGAAGCGCTCGATGAGGTCCGCATGGGTGTCGGTCGGCGTGCAGATGATGACGGCATCGATGTCCTTGGCCTGCTCTATGGCATCGATCGTGCGCACCTCGGCGCCATAGGCGGAGGCGAGCTCCGTTGCCGCTTTCTCGAAGGCGTCGGCCACGGCCACCAGTTTGGCCTGCGGGTTGGAGGCAACGGCGCGGGCATGCACCTTGCCGATACGGCCGGCGCCGAGAAGAGCGAAGCGGAGAGTCATGGAATGTCCTTCGAGGGTGGTTTTAAAACATGTCCGCGCCTGCCGGCGCGGACGATTTGGTTGATCCCGTCGTGGCGCCCTGTCAGGCGGCCTTAAGCTCCGCCTGTCCGGTCTTGGCGCCGGTGATGTAGGCGACGATGTCGTTGCCGTCGGTATCCTGCTTGCGCAGGTTGGCGACGATGCGGCCGCGGCGGAAGACGACGATGCGGTCGACCAGGTCGAATACCTGGCGCATGTTGTGGCTGATCAGGATCAGCGGCTCGCCGTTTTCCTTGAGCGTGCGGATGATGTTTTCGACCTGCGCCGTCTCCTGCACGCCGAGCGCGGCCGTCGGCTCGTCCATGATGATCAGCTTGGAAGCGAAGGTCGCTGTGCGGGCGATCGCCACGCACTGGCGCTGGCCACCCGACATGTGGCGGATGGTGCTGGAGAGGTTGGGTATCTTCACCGCCGTGCGGACAAGTGCTGCCTCGGTCGCCTTGCGCATGGCCTTGCGGTCAAGGATCGAGAAGGGGCCGAGGTTGAACAGCACCTTCTCGCGGCCGAGGAACAGGTTCGACGGCACGTCGAGGTCGTCGGCCAGCGCAAGGTTCTGGAACACGGTCTCGATGCCCGCTTCGCGCGCCTCGATCGGTCCGGCGAAGTTCACTTCCTTGCCGTCGAACCAGATCTTGCCGTCGGTGCGCTGCTCGACGCCGGTGATCTGGCGCACGAAGGTCGATTTGCCGGCGCCGTTATCGCCCATGATGGCGACATGCTCGCCCTTGCGCAGCTCGAAATTCGCCTCCTGCAGCGCGTGCACGCCGCCATAGTGCTTGGTGAGGTTTTCGGTCTTCAGAACGATGTCTGACATGGTCAAGCTCCTATCGCCCGGCGGCGCTGGCGCCATTGATCGAGAACGACTGCGCCGACGATGATCACGCCCTTGACCATCTCCTGGTAGTAGGCGTCGAGGCGCAGGAAGGTGAAGCCGGAGATGATGACGCCGAAGATCAGCGAGCCGATCACGGTGCCTATGATAGACCCGCGGCCGCCCGACAGCGAGACGCCGCCGATGACCGCCATGGCGATCGCGTCGAGCTCGTACATCACGCCCATGCCGGCCTGGGCGGTGAGGTTCTTGGATGAGAGAACCACCGCGGCGATCGAGGCGAGGATGCCGGCAATCACATAGACCAGCACCTTGTGGTTGGCGATCTTGATGCCGGACATGCGCGCGGCGTCCTCGTTGGAACCAATCGCGTAACAGTGCTTGCCGTATCTGGTGTAGCTCAGGATGAGCTGGAACAGGATCGCCAGCGAAATGAAGATGATGACCGGCATCAGCCCCTTACCGATGGCCGCGAAGCTGTCGGTCGGGAAAGAGATCGGCTGGCCCTTCGACCACCATTTGGCGATGCCGCGCGCGGTGACCATCATGCCGAGCGTGGCGATGAAGGGCGGAATGCGGGTGTAGGCGATCAAGGAGCCGTTGATCAGGCCGGCGATAAGACCGCAGCCGACGGCGACCAGAAGCGGCACGATGACCGGCAGGTCGGTCCAGCCATAGGCGATGAACATCGCCTTCGGGTTGGGATTGCCGTTGACGGTCGCCACCTGGGCAAAGCTCATGGCGATCATGGCGGTGGCGCCGACGATCGAGCCCGAGGACAGGTCGATGCCGCCGCTGATGATGACCTGGGTGACGCCGATGGCGATGATGCCGACGATCGACACCTGCAGGATGATGATCTGCAGGCGCTGCTCGTTGAAGATGCCGGTGACATTCTCGCGGGTGTTGAACAGGAAACTGTCGCCGAGGAATACGCGGCCGATCACTTCGAACGCGCCGACCAGGATGACGAGCGCTAGGAACACGTTGAACTCGGCAGGCCAGGGGCGCTTCTTGGCGTCGTAACTCAAGCCGCCAATGCCATGCGATGTCTGTGACACGTCTTCTTCCTCCGAATGACCGCGCCCGCTCTCCCGCCCGGTGGAGCGGGAGAAGGTCGGGAGCGGCGCCGCTCTGTCAGCAGCCGGTTTCAGCCAGTCCGATGCGTCGGAGCGCCGCTCCAGGGTTTGTCTTCACGCAATTCCGTACGGGAAGCCTTTCCTGGAACTGCGTTGGCGCGGCCTCAGTTCTTCTTCAGGAACTTGTCGATGTTCGCCGGCGTCACGAGCTGGAAGGGGATATAGACCTTGTGTTCCACCTTCTCGCCCTTGGCGAGCTTCAGCGCCGCGTCGAGCGCGCCGGCGCCCTGGCCGGCCGCGTCCTGGAAGACACTTACGTCGAGATCGCCCGCCTGCATCGCGGCAAGCGCATCCTGGGTGGCGTCGACGCCGCCGACCACGACCGACTTCATGTCGATGTTGGCGGCCTTGATCGCCTGGATGGCGCCGATGGCGCTTTCGTCGTTGTTGGCGATGACGCCGTCGAACTGTTTGCCGGACGACAGCCAGTTGGTCATCAGGTTCTGCGCTTCGTCACGCTTCCAGTTCGAGGTCTGCTTGTCGATGATCTTGATGAAGTTGCAGTCGGGCGTGCTGATGACTTCTTCGATGTCCTTGGTGCGCTGCACGGCGGCCTGGTTGGAAAGCTCGCCCATGATCACGTAGACATTGGCTTCCTTCTTGCCGGCTTCCTTGAAAAGGCGGCAGGCCTCCTTGGTCTCGAGCGTGCCGGATTCGGCCTCGTTCGAGGCGACGAAGGCCTGGTTGTCGGGCAGCTTGTCGACATTGACCGGCTCGCGATTGACATAGACCAGCGGGATCTTGGCCGCGGCGGCCGCATCCGACATCGCCTGGGTGGCCGAGGTGTCGACAGGGTTGACGATGATGGCATCGACGCCCGAGGCGGCGAAGTTCTTGATCTGGTCGAGCTGCTTGGCCACGTCGTTCTGCGCGTCCTCGACCTGCAGCTCGACGCCGCTCATGCCCTTGGCCTGCGCGATCATGCCGTTGCGCAGCACGGTCAGGAAGTTGTCGTCGAAAAGGGCCATCGAAACGCCGATCTTGGCGGCAAAGGCGGATGAACACATCAGCGCCGAAAGCGCGACGCCCAAAAGCAGTTTCTTCATTTTATTTCTCCTCCACATGGTGTCCGGCTGCACCGATTGAACCGGAATCCCCGATCTCTCCGGGGAATCTCTCCCTACGGCCTTTCCGGCGGCGTTTTCCTCACACAATGGAACGCCCGGTTCCCCGTTTGAAACAGATGTTCCGGAACGAAAGAACCAAAATACCCAGTTGATGAAATATTTATTCCATTTCGCTTGCGGCCGTCAAGGGAGATTCGGAATGGACATGCCGGTTTTTCGATCTCGACAGGCGTGCGGCGCCCTCCGTGGCCGGGGACGCGAGCGTCCTGCAGCGGAATCCCGGGCGGATTCCCGCCGCGAAAGGATTCCATCAGTCTGATGGATCACATCATTTCGGCGGGCGGCGGCTCAGATGTTTTCCGGCAGATAGATGTCGAAAGGCAGAAAGGTCTGCCCGGGCGCATTGGCGGCGCCGCTCTCAATGGCATGCGCCATCAGCCCGACAAGTTCGCGGCAGAGCGCCGCCAGCGGTGTCGAGATCACCATGGTGAGGATGTTGTCGGCAAGTGCTGCGCGCGACTCGGCGTTGATCTCGTTGCAGATCACCACCGGCATGTTGGCTGGCCGCGCCTCCCTCAGAGCCGCGACCGCGCCCTCCATGCCGCCGCCGGCGACGTAGCAGCCGGCAAGGTCCGCATGCCGGGCCAGAAGATCGAGCATCGCATCATGCGTCACCTGGTTGGCTTCCAGATTGACCAGCGTCTCCATCACCGTGAAATCCGGCGCATGCTCGCGGAAATAGGAGCGGAAGCCGATCTCGCGCAATTCGTGGCCATGGAAGCGGTGGCTGCCGACAAAGAGCGCGACCTTGCCGGGCGTCCTGGCCGCCTTGGCGATCATCCAGGCCGCGGTGCGCCCAACCTTGCGGTTGTCGAGCCCGACATAGCCCTCGCGGATGCCGGCAGCGAAGTCGGACAGCAGCGAAAAGACGGGCTGCCCTCGCGCCTTTAGCGCCTCCACCACCGCTGTCAGCGTCGGATGGTCCGGGCCGACCACGGCGATGGCTCTGGATTTCGCCGCCAGCTTGCGCATCTGGACGGCGATCTCGTCGGGCGCCAGCGAGGCGGCGAAGTCGACCGTCGCGACGCCGCGGAAGCGCTGCGACTGCTCGACTGCAAGCTCCAGCTCCCGCGCGAAATCGCCGTAGAAGACATCATTGCCGCGCAGGAGCAGGAAGCCGAGGCGGTATTCCGGCAATTCCTGGCGCATGCGCTGCTTGATCAGACCGGCGGCGTGATAGCCGATATCGGTCGCGGCCTCGTAGACACGGCGCGCCGTTTCCTCGCGCACCGGCAGGCGGTTGTTCAGCACCCTGTCGACGGTGGCGACGCTGAAGCCGGAGACGCGCGCGAGATCAGTAATGGTCGGCCGCTTTGCCATGAATGCTCCATCGCTTGCCCGACTCAGAATAACTCATCCTGATAGGAAATGATAGAAACTATCTTTGTGACGTTGAGACTATCATGGCTTGGCGCTATGGTGAAGTCGAAGCCAGCCACAGGCGATCCGCGGCATGCCAAGGGCCCATTCGCCAGGTGCTGATGGAGGAACCCGCAATGACGGCAATCACGTCTCCGGCACCGTCCGGACGCGACTACAGCCTGACCGGCCGCGACGCCCGGCTTGCGGTCGAGAACGGGCTGTCGGCGGCCGAGTGGTATCATACCGACATCCCACGCAAGCAGATGAAGGAGCTGATGCAGCGCTCCGACCAGCCGGCGATCCGCGACACCATCATCTGGCTCGCCGTGCTGATCCTCAGCGGCGCCGGCGGCGCCTGGTTCTGGGGCAGCTGGTGGTGCGTGCCGTTCTTCTTCGTCTATGGCGTGCTCTACGGCTCCTCGACCGATTCCCGCTGGCATGAATGCGGGCACGGCACGGCCTTCCGCACCCAGTGGATGAACGATGCCGTCTACCAGATCGCCTGCTTCATGATCATGCGCAATCCGGTGACCTGGCGCTGGAGCCACACGCGCCACCACACCGACACCATCATCGTTGGCCGCGACCCGGAGATCGCCGTCATGCGGCCGCCGGACCTTGTGCGCCTGGTCCTGAACTTCTTCGGCATCCTCGACGTCTGGCACGCGATGACCGACATGGTGCGCAACGCCGCCGGTGTCATCAGCGCCGCGGAGAAAACCTTCATTCCCGAACAGGAGCAGCCCAAGGCCATCCGCGCCGCCCGCATCTGGCTGGCCATCTATGTCGCGACCATCGCGCTGGCGCTCTATCTGCATTCATGGCTGCCGCTGATGCTCGTCGGCCTGCCCCGCCTCTATGGCGCCTGGCATCACGTCATGACCGGTCTGCTGCAGCATGGCGGCTTGGCCGACAATGTCATTGACCACCGCCTGAACAGCCGCACCGTCTACATGAATCCGATCAGCCGGTTCATCTACTGGAACATGAACTACCATGTGGAGCACCACATGTTCCCGATGGTGCCCTATCACGCGCTGCCGAAGCTGCATGAGTTGATCAAGCACGATTTGCCGGCGCCGACGCCGTCGATCCTGGCCGGCTACCGCGAGATGATCCCCGCCTTCCTGCGCCAGCTCCGCAACGAGGATTATTTCATCAAGCGCGAGCTGCCGCCGACGGCAAAACCCTATCGGGAAGAGCTGCACAACGACAATCCGGCAGCGGCTGCGGCCGAGTGACCGGTCCCGACACAACCGACAACGAAGAATTTCGCCGGAGGACGACATGAGCGACTGGGTCGAGGCCTGCGCGGCCGGAGACATCGACGAAGAGGATGTAATGCGGTTCGATCACGCCGGCCGCACCTACGCCATCTATCGCAGCCCGGAGGACGAATATTTCGCGACCGACGGCCTGTGCTCGCACGAGAAAGTACATCTGGCCGATGGGCTGGTGATGGACGACATCATCGAATGCCCGAAGCACAATGGCCGGTTCAACTACAAGACCGGCGACGCGCGCGGCGCGCCGGTCTGCGTCAACCTCAAGACCTATCCGGTCAAGGTCGACGCCGGCAAAGTCCTCATTCAGGTCGGGTGACGGCGATGGCGGGAGGAATGGTCATCATCGGCGCCGGCGAATGCGGCGGGCGCGCCGCGCTCACCTTGCGCGACCTCGGTTTCGAAGGGCCGGTGACGCTGGTTGGCGACGAGCCGCATCTGCCCTATGAGCGGCCGCCGCTGTCGAAAGAGGCGATGACCAGCGAGGCGCCGCTGATCAAGGCGATCGCCAGCGACGAGCTGCTGGCCGAGCGCTCGATCCGCCATATCCATTCCGTCCGGGCCGTGGCGATCGACCGCGCCGCGCAAATCGTGCGCCTGTCGGACGGCTCTTCGCTTGCCTATGACAAGCTGCTGCTTGCGACCGGGTCCGTGCCGCGCAAGCTGCCGATGCCGGGCCTGGGCGGCCGCTGCGTTTATCTCCGGACCTTCAACGACGCGCTCGCCATCCGCGCCCACCTCAGCGCCGGCAACCGCGTCGCCATCATCGGCGGCGGCTTCATCGGCCTCGAGCTTGCCGCTTCGGCGCGCAAGCTCGGCGCCGCGGTTACGGTGCTGGAGGCGCAGCCGCGCATCCTGATGCGCGGCGTGCCGGCCGAAATCGCGGAAATCATCCACAAGGCGCATGAGGCTGAAGGCGCGAAAGTGCTCACCGGCCAGGGCGTCGCCGCGATCGCCGATGACGGCGCCGAGGTTTGCATCACGCTTGCCGACGGGCAGGAGATCGTCGCCGATCTCGCGGTGATCGGCATCGGTGCCGTGCCGGTGACGACGCTTGCCGCCGAAGCGGGCCTGGCGATCGACAACGGCATCGCCGTCGATGGCACGCTGCGCACCGAGGATCCGGACGTCTTCGCCGCCGGCGACTGCTGCTCCTTCCCGCTGGCAATCTATGGCGGCCGGCGCGTGCGGCTGGAGGCCTGGCGCAACGCGCAGGAACAGGGCGCGCTCGCCGCGAAGAACATGCTGGGCGCCGATGAGCCGCATGCCGCTGTCCCGTGGTTCTGGTCGGATCAGTACGGGCTGACGCTGCAGATCGCCGGGCTTTCGGACGAAGGGCGCTCGACGGTGCGGCGCGACCTCGATGACAATGCCTTCATCCTGTTCCATCTGGCGGAAGACGGAAGGCTGGTCGCCGCGAGCGGCATCGGCCCCGGCAATGCGGTGGCGCGCGATATCCGTCTGGCGGAAATGCTGATCGCCAGAAAGGCTACGCCGGCGCCCGAGGCGCTGGGATCGCAAGCGGTCAAGCTGAAGTCGCTGCTGGCGGCATAGTCCGCCAATCTAACCGGCATTGTGGGGATCAGGGATATGGCACGCAACAGACCGACCGTCGCCGATCTGCAGGCGCTGAAGGGCAAGCGCCAGCTTTCGAAGCTGCGCGTCTTTTCGCTAGAAGAGGCCGAGGCCGCAGAGCACGCGGGCATCGACATCATCTCGGTCACTTACGATGTGATGTTCGATCCGCGTTTCCGCGACGCCGCGCCCACCTGCTTTGCCATTCCCGGCGACGAACGCATCAAGCTGGGCGCCACCACCGACGAGATCCTGCGCATGGCGGTGAAGCTGCGCGCCGCCAGCGCCGACGCCATGTATTGCTCGGCCAGTCTGCAGACCATCCGCCGGCTGCGCGACGAACACATCCCGGTTTGCGGCCATGTCGGCCTGATCCCCGCGCATGCGACCTGGACGGGCGGCTTCAAGGCGGTCGGCAAGACGGCCGAGAGTGCCGCCTTCGTGTGGAAGCAGGTCAAGGACCTCGAAGCCGCCGGCGCCTTCGCCGCCGAGATCGAGGTGGTGCCGGCTGGCGTCGCAAGCGCGATCTCCAGGCGCACGCCGCTGATCATGATCTCGATGGGCGCGGGCGCCGGCTGCGATGCGCAATATCTGTTCTCGGAAGACGTGCTCGGCACCAATCGCGGCCGCTACCCGCGCCATGCCAAGCGCTACCGCGACTTCGCGGCGGAATTCGACCGGCTGCAGAACGAGCGCATCGCCGCCTTCTGCGAATATGCCGACGACATCCAGTCGGGCGCCTATCCGGAGCCGCGCCACATGGTCGAGGCTGATCCGGAGGAATTGCGCAAGTTCGAGGTGTTCTTGGCTTCGGAAGGCTACTGAGCGGTCGAATTCAAGCCGCTAGAACAGCGCCCTCAGCTCGTCCAGCTTGTCGTTGATCAGCCAGCCGTAATAGTTCTCTTCCGGCAGCTTTTCAGGTTCCCCGGCAGCGCGGCGCTTCTCGTTCTCCTCCTTCAGCGCATAGGCGCGCTGCTCGGGATTGCCGACATTGTAGAGCGTGGCCGTCAGGCCCGGATTGTGCGAGATGTCGAAGCCGGCGATACTCTTGTAGGCGTCGATCGACTTCCTGATGGTCGCGGCGACGTAAGGCAGCGTGAGATCCGGATCCATGATGGTCTTGTAGACCGTGTTGGGGTCCTTGACGTCGAGCTCGGGCAGGCCGGAGACCTTGTGCACGAGGTCGCTCATCTGCAGCGCCGTCAGCGGGTTGAGCTGGCCGAGGCCGAAGGTCTGGCCGGCATAGTAGGGCTGGAAGAAGGTGGCGCCGAAGCGGTCGTTGGGGAAGCTTGTTCCGTCGACCGTCTTGCCGCGGAAGGAGCGGTTCCAGACCTGCTCGCGGCATTCCCAGAGATCGTAACTGTCGTCCTTGCCGGCGCATTTCTTGAATTCCGGCCGTTGCACGAAATCGCTCACGTCCTCGCCGTCATAGGCGAAGGTGAGCTTGCTCGACAGGTAGGAGATCGCCTTGACGTAATAGGTCTGCAGCCGGTCGTAGGCGTCGACATTGTAGGTGTGCTCGCCGACGATGGCGCCGACGATGTGCATCGGATCGATGCCGTAGGCCGCCGCCGCCTTCTTGATCTTGGCGCGAAGCTCGGCGTCGTTCTGCAACAGCGCATAGACCTTGCGGTACTTGGCCTGGAAGGTGGTGTTGGTGGCCTGGGTGCGCCGGCTGGACGCACCGGGAATATCCGGCTGCACGCTGTTGCGGTTGCCCGGCGGCACCATGGTTGCGGCATCGGCGCTCGCCACCGCCGCCGCTAATGCCAGGCCAACAAGGAGAAGTACGCGTTTCTTCATGCGCCGCCGCTCTGGAGCAGCTCAGCCATCAATGAAAGCCGACCCGCTCCAATCATTTGTTTATGCAATTCCTGACGGAAAACCGCTAGGCACTTTTCCGGGAACTGCTCCCAGGAATCGGCGGCAAACTAGGTAAAGCGGGCCAGAGAGTCGAGACAGGGCTAGCTTGCGCCGGAACGAAAGGTGGCCAGATGGTACCGTCTGGCCACACATCGCCCGGGCTTACTTTTAGAGGATGAACCGAGACAGGTCGGTGTTGCGCGACAGATCTCCGACATGCTTCTGCACATAATCGGCATCGATGGTGACCGCCGTGCCGTGGCGGTCCGGAGCGTCGTAGGAAATCTCGTCCAGCACCCGCTCCATCACCGTCTGCAGGCGCCGGGCGCCGATGTTCTCGACGCTGGCGTTGAGATCGACGGCAATGCCGGCGAGCGAATCGATGGCGTCGTCGGTGAAGACGAGATCGACGCCTTCGGTCTTCATCAGCGCGATGTATTGCTTGATGAGGCTGGCCTCGGTCTCGGTGAGGATGCGGACGAAATCCTCCTTCTCCAGCGCGCGCAGCTCGACGCGGATCGGCAGGCGGCCCTGGAGCTCCGGCAACAGGTCCGAGGGCTTGGAGACATGGAAGGCGCCTGAGGCGATGAACAGGATGTGGTCCGTCTTGACCGGCCCGTATTTGGTCGCGACCGTCGTGCCTTCGACCAGCGGCAGCAGGTCGCGCTGCACGCCCTCACGTGAAACGCCGGCGCCCATGCCGCCCTCGCGCGAGGCGATCTTGTCGATCTCGTCGAGGAAGACGATGCCGTCATTTTCCGTCGATTCCAGCGCACGGCGCACCACCTCGTCCTGGTCGAGCAGCTTGTCGGATTCGTCATTGACCAAAAGCGTATAGGAATCGCGCACCGTGGTTTTGCGGGCCTTGGTCCGGCGGCCGCCCATCGCCTTCGACAGCATGTCGTTGATGTTGAGCACGCCGATATTGGCGCCGGGCATGCCGGGGATCTCGAAACCGGGCATGCCGCCGGTGCCGGTGTCGGCCACCTCGATCTCGATCTCCTTGTCGTCGAGCTCGCCATCGCGCAGCCTCTTGCGGAAGCTGTCGCGCGTGGCCGGGCTCGCCGTCTTGCCGACGAGGGCTTCCAGCACCCTTTCCTCGGCATTGACCTGGGCGCGCGCCCTGACGTCCTCGCGCATCTTCTCGCGCGTCAGGCCGATGGCGACCTCGACAAGGTCGCGCACGATCTGCTCGACATCGCGGCCGACATAGCCGACCTCGGTGAACTTGGTGGCCTCGACCTTGACGAAGGGTGCGCCGGCCAACCGCGCCAGGCGGCGCGAGATCTCGGTCTTGCCGACGCCGGTCGGGCCGATCATCAGGATGTTCTTCGGCATCACCTCCTCGCGCATCTGGCCTTCCAGCTGCTGGCGGCGCCAGCGGTTGCGCAAGGCTATGGCCACGGCGCGCTTGGCGTCCTTCTGGCCGATGATGAAGCGATCGAGTTCCGAAACGATTTCGCGGGGGGAGAAGGTGCTCATACCACTCAAATTCCACTTTGCCACTGCTTGATGGACTCGAACGGATGCAGCAGCATGATCACGTTGAGCGTCAGATTGTCCCGGATGATGTAGCCCGTGCCGAACTCGAAAATGAGCGCCAGAGCGACAATCACCCATATAGGAAGCTTTCGCGCCATCACAAATCCCAGCACCATGAAGAGGGTGTCGGACACCGAGTTGATGACGCTGTCGCCGTAGTAATTGAGAGAGATAGTGCCGGAGCGGTAGCGGTCGATGATGAAGGGGCTGTTTTCGAGCAGCTCCCAGCCGCCCTCGATGAGGACGGCGAAGGCAAGCCGCAGCCCGACCGGCGAGCGCGGGAACAGGAACCGCGCCAGCGCATAGAACAGGAAACCGTGGATGATGTGCGAGAAGGAGTACCAGTCGGCGATATGCTGGGAATTCTCCGAGCTGTTCACCACGCCGTGCCAGAGCTTGACATAGCCGCAGGTGCAGATCGGCGGGTGCCCCATGCCGTAGAGCGCTCCGGCCTGGAAGATGACCATGGCGAGCACGAGAAGCAGCCCCATGCGCCAGCTGTCTTCATAGGCAGAAAGCGTCTTGTCTTCCCCGGATGCGGTCATCTGGTCAGTTCCCCTCTTCCATCTCGGCTTCGGCCGCATCGACGGCCATCAGCACGACGTCCCCATATTGCGAATGCCTGCGGCCGATCGGCCTGAAGCCGGCTTTTTCATAGGCGCGGATGGCGCGGCCGTTCTCCGGATGCGGATCGATGATGACGCGTGGCGCGCCTTCCTCGAACAGTTCCTCGACAAACTGGCGGACGATCGCCGAGCCATGGCCGATGCCGACCAGCTCTGGCGGGCCGATCGACAGATCGATGCCTAGCGTGCCGAACGGCTGGTCGGCATAGGGATGATCGTCCTCGAGATGCGGATCGTAGCTTTGCAGGTAGGCGATCGGCCTGCCGTCGAGCTCGACGATCAGCGGCTCCACCGAAACCGACGAGATGTGCTCGCGGATTTCGGCGATCTCCTTTTTCGGATCGTCCCACCATTCGGCGATATGCGGCTCGGCCAACCAACGTGCGATCATCGGCAGGTCCTTCTCGGTGACCGGCCGAAAATCGTAGCTATCTTCCTGTTCGACCATGATCTTTTCCGAACCGGAGGTCAGCGAAGTAAAAAAGCCGGTTCCCACTTTTGGAGACCATGGTCAGGATTTGCCTCAAGCAGCATCGAGCGTTTCGACGACGAAGTTGCTGTTGGTGTAGACGCAGATATCGGCCGCGATCTGCATTGCTCTGCGGGCGATCTCCTCGGCGTCCTTGTCGGTGTCCATCAGCGCGCGGGCCGCGGCCAGCGCATAATTGCCGCCGGAACCGATGGCCATGACGCCATATTCGGGCTCGAGCACGTCGCCGGTGCCGGTCAGCGCCAGCGAGATCGACTTGTCGGCCACCAGCATCATCGCCTCCAGCCGCCGCAGATAGCGG
Organism: Mesorhizobium album; assembly: GCF_033977205.1. NCBI lineage: Bacteria > Pseudomonadati > Pseudomonadota > Alphaproteobacteria > Hyphomicrobiales > Phyllobacteriaceae > Mesorhizobium > Mesorhizobium album. The sequence continues at coordinate 52,339 of NZ_JAVIIW010000022.1, forward strand.
TCGGTGCGCCAGTCCTTGGCGAGCTCGACACAGGCGCGTGTCAGCTGGTCTGGATATTGTTCGAGCTTGGCTTCGAGCCGCTCCAGGAGGGTGAAGGCATCGGCGGTGGCGCCGGCAAAACCGGCGATGACGCTGCCGCCCTTGCCGATGCGGCGCACCTTGCGGGCGTTGCCCTTCATGATGGTCTGGCCGAAGCTGACCTGGCCGTCGCCGGCGATCACGACCTTGTTGCCCTTGCGCACGCTGACGATGGTCGTGGCGTGCATGGTCGGTTCATTCGACATTTGGTGCTCCGATTCGCGCTATCCCTTTGAAAGGCGATCGGCGCGCTACGAGTGACTTTTGATTGCCATATGTATGCATGGGGCGAGTGATTGCAAACCGTGCTCCCGGCAAGCCGATACCGCCAGGAAAGGCAACTGGCAATCGCCGGATCATGCTGATAGAAGGCTCTCGTTTTCAAGCCCGTGCCACGGGACAAGGACCGCAAGGACTTAAATTATGCCGCCCCGTTCCGCCGAAATCAGCCGCAAGACCAAGGAAACCGAGATCTCGGTTTCGGTCCATGTCGACGGCAAGGGCAAATCCGACATTTCGACCGGCGTCGGCTTTTTCGACCATATGCTCGACCAGCTGTCGCGCCATTCGCTGATCGACATGACGGTGAAGGCCAAGGGTGATCTGCATATCGACGACCACCACACGGTCGAGGACACCGGCATCGCGATCGGCCAGGCGCTGGGCAAGGCGCTGGGCGAGCGGCGCGGCATCATGCGCTATGCCTCGATCGACCTTGCCATGGACGAGACGCTGACCAGGGCGGCGATCGATGTCTCCGGCCGGCCTTTTCTGGTCTGGAATGTTTCCTTCTCGTCGCCCAAGATCGGCACGTTCGACACCGAGCTGGTGCGCGAGTTCTTCCAGGCGCTGGCGCAGAATGCCGGCGTTACGCTGCATGTGACCAACCACTACGGCGCCAACAACCATCATATCGCCGAGACCTGCTTCAAGGCGGTGGCCAGGGTGCTGCGCGCCGCGCTGGAGCCCGATCCGCGCCAGCCGGATGCGGTGCCGTCCACCAAGGGATCCCTGAAAGGATAACCCTATGGCCAGCTATGTCGTGATGGAGCCGCCGGCAGGCGGCCGAGAAGCCGAAGCGACTTTCGTGCGCGACGGCTTCACTTGGCTTGGTTTCCTGGTCCCGCCGGTCTGGCTCGCCTGGCACCGGCTTTGGATCGAGGCCCTGCTCACCTTCGTGGTCATGGCGATCCTGTCGGCGCTCGGCGAAAGACTGGGGCAGGAAGGAGCCGGATCGGCGCTTTCGCTGCTGGTTTCGCTCTATGTCGGGCTCGAAGGCCAGGGGCTGCGCATCTCGGCGCTGCGCCGCCGCGGTTGGCGCGAATGGGGCGTGGTCGAGGCCGGCAGCCTCGGCGACGCCGAGATTCGCCATGTTCTGGAAATCGGCGAAGGCGGCGACGAACCGGAGCCCCTGCCGCGCATCGTTCCCGATACGAGCCAGGCGCGCCCCGCCCAGACAGGCATGGCGCTTGGACTGACGCATACGCCCGGAAGGCCCTGACATGCGGGTTGCCATCATCGACTACGGCTCGGGCAATCTGCGCTCGGCCACCAAGGCCTTCGAGCGCGCCGCGCATGAGGCCGGCATTGCCGCGATCATCGATCTCACGGCCGATGCCGAACGGGTGCGCAGCGCCGACCGCATCGTGCTGCCGGGCGTCGGCGCCTACGCCGACTGCGCCGCCGGACTGCATGCCGTCGCCGGCATGTGGGAAGCGGTGGAAGAGGTGGCTCTTCGCAAAGGACGGCCGTTCCTCGGCATCTGCGTCGGCATGCAATTGATGTCGGAGCGCGGCCTGGAGAAGACGATCACCAGGGGCCTCGGCTGGATCGCGGGCGACGTCAAGGAGATCACGCCGAAGGATTCGGCGCTGAAGATCCCGCAGATCGGCTGGAACACGATCGAGCTCAAGCGCAGGCATCCGCTGTTTTCGGGCATCGAGACCGGTCCGAAAGGGCTGCATGCCTATTTCGTCCACTCCTACCATCTTGAGTCGAAGAACCCTGACGAGGTGCTGGCGACAGCCGACTATGGCGGACCGGTAACGGCCGCGGTTGCCCGCGACAACCTCGCCGGCACGCAGTTCCACCCGGAGAAAAGCCAGGCGCTGGGCCTGGCGCTGATCACCAATTTCCTGCAGTGGAGGCCCTAGGCATGAGCAAGAAGGGCTATTGGATCGCCATGATCGATGTCCGCGACCCGGGCGCCTACAAGAACTACATCGAGGCCAACGCAAAAGCCTTCGCCAAATACGGCGCCAAGTTTCCGGTGCGGGCGGGACGCTACACAAATCCTGAGGGGCCGACGGGGAACCGCCATGTGGTGGTGGAGTTTTCGTCCTACGAAACGGCGCTCGCCTGTTATGAGTCGCCGGAGTACCAGGAAGCCTTGAAGTTCCGGCTGGCCGCGTCAACCGGCCATTTCGTCATCGTCGAGGGCGCCTGATCGTGATCCTGTTTCCCGCCATCGACCTCAAGGACGGCAAATGCGTGCGCCTGAAGCATGGCGACATGGCGACCGCCACCATCTACAACGATGATCCGGCGGCCCAGGCCCAGGCCTTCGAGGAACAAGGCTTCGAGTGGCTGCACGTCGTCGACCTCAACGGCGCCTTCAAAGGCCAGAGCGTCAATTCCGCGGCCGTCGGCGCCATCCTCAAGGCGACAAAGAATCCGGTGCAGCTCGGCGGCGGCATCCGCACGCTGGAGCAGATCGAGGACTGGCTGGAGCGCGGCCTGGCGCGCGTCATCCTGGGCACGGTTGCCGTGCGCGATCCCGAACTGGTGAAGGAGGCCTGCAAGGCCTTTCCGGGCAGGATAGCGGTGGGCATCGACGCCAAGGGCGGCAAGGTGGCGGTCGAGGGCTGGGCCGAGGCGTCGGAACTCGGCGTCATCGAGCTGGCGCAGAAGTTCGAGGGCGCCGGCGTCGCCGCCATCATCTACACCGACATCGACCGTGACGGTGTGCTCACCGGCATAAACTGGGACTCCACGATCAGCCTTGCCGAAGCAGTTTCGATCCCGGTGATCGCGTCCGGCGGGCTCGCCTCGATCGCCGACATCGTGCGCATGACCATGCCCGACGCCAGGAGGCTCGAAGGGGCGATTTCCGGCCGGGCGCTTTACGACGGGCGCATCGACCCCTCGGAAGCGCTGGCGATCCTGCGTGGCGAGGGGATGGAGGCAAGACCGTGAACATCTCGATCATCCTGGCGTCCTATGACAGTGGCCACTATCACGGCGGCTGCGGCCAGGGTCCCGACGCGTTGATCGCCGGCGGGCTAGCGGACGCGCTGAAGCTCGCCGGCCACGACGTCGCCGTGCACGATATCGGCAAGGTGGTCGAGGACGAGCAGGAACGCGAGATCGGCACTGGATTTGCCGTCTGCAACGCCGTGTCGGGCGAAGTCCGCATCGCGCTGGACAAAGGGCGGTTTCCGATCGTGCTGGCCGGCAACTGCCTGACCAGCGCCGGCGCCGTGGCCGGCGAAGGTGCGGATGCCATCATCTGGGCCGACCAGCATGGCGACATCAACACGCCCGAGACCTCCACCTCCGGCTTTCTCGACGGCATGGCGCTGGCGACGGTGCTTGGTCTGTGCTGGCGGCGGATGGCTGCGCAGGTTCCGGGGTTCAAGGCAATCGATCCGGCCCGTTGCGTGCTGGTCAACGCGCGCGACCTCGACCCGGCGGAGAATGAGCTTTTGGAAACGCTGCCGATCATCCGCACCGAATGCCTGGACTGGTCGACCGCGGCGCAAAGGCTGAAAGCCGATGGTGCCGAACGGGTCCACATGCATATCGACCTCGACGTGCACGACCCCGAGGAACTGCAAGCCAATCGCTACACCACCCCCGGCGGCCCGGCGCCCCAGCAGGTTCGCAGCGCGATGTGCGGGCTCGCCGGTCCTCTCAACATCGCCGGACTCACGATCTCCGCCTACGATCCCGCATTCGACCCCAAGGGCGACGTGCCGCCGCTGGTCGGCGAGCTGGTGGTCGACCTGCTCTCGACCATGGAAGCGCGCTGATGCTGAAAGCCCGCGTCATTCCCTGTCTCGACGTCAAGAACGGCCGCGTCGTCAAGGGCGTCAATTTCGTCGACCTGGTCGACGCCGGCGATCCGGTCGAGGCCGCCAAGGCCTATGACGCGGCGGGCGCCGACGAGCTTTGCTTCCTCGATATCACTGCCTCTTCCGACAATCGCGAGACGATCTTCGACGTCGTCGCCCGCACGGCCGAACAGTGCTTCATGCCGCTCACCGTCGGCGGCGGCGTGCGCCAGGTAGCCGACATCCGCAAGCTGCTTCTGGCCGGCGCCGACAAGGTCTCGATCAACACGGCAGCGGTGAAGAATCCGGACTTCGTCGCGGAAGCCGCCGACAAGTTCGGCAACCAGTGCATCGTCGTCGCCATCGACGCCAAAAAAGTGTCGGCGGCCGGCGAGGCCGATCGCTGGGAGATCTTCACCCATGGCGGGCGCGAGAAGACCGGCATCGACGCGGTCGACTTCGCCAGTCGCATGGTCGATCGCGGCGCCGGCGAGATCCTTTTAACTTCGATGGACCGGGACGGCACCAAGGCTGGCTACGACATCGCGCTGACCCGCGCCGTCGCCGACGCGGTGCGCGTGCCGGTCATCGCTTCGGGCGGCGTCGGCACGCTCGATCACTTGGTCGAGGGCATCCGCGACGGCCATGCGGGCGCCGTCCTTGCCGCCTCGATCTTCCATTTCGGCACCTACACCATTGCCGAAGCCAAGGCCTATATGGCAAGCGCCGGCCTGCCGATGCGGCTGGACTCGGCCATCCATCGGGCTTAAAGCATGATCCCAAAAAGTAGGAACCGGTTTTCGGAAAAGATCATGCTTAAACAAGCAGATAGATGACTGCCATGGCTCAATTTTCCCTCGCCGAGCTGGAAACGATCATCCATCAGCGCGCCCATTCCGGCGACCCGGAGTCATGGACGGCGAAGCTGTTCGCCAAGGGCATGGACAAGGCGGCGCAGAAACTCGGCGAGGAAGCCGTGGAGGCGGTGATCGCTGCCATTCGCGGCGACCGGCAGGCTCTCGTTTCGGAAAGCGCCGATCTTCTATATCATTGGCTGGTCGTCCTCGGCATTGCGGGCATTCCGCTGGACGACGTGCTGAAGGAGCTCGAAGGCCGCACCGGCCGCTCGGGCATCGCCGAAAAGGCGTCCCGGCCCCGGGGCTGACGGCGAGGAGGGCAGGAGACTCGATGGACCAGCTTGCTCCGACCGAGAAATACTCCCCCTTTCGTTTCTTCTCCGCCGAGCAATGGTCGCAGTTCCGCGCCGACACGCCGCTCACGCTCACCGAAGACGAGATCGACCGGCTGCGGTCGCTCAACGACCCGGTCGACCTCGAAGAGGTCAAGCGCATCTACCTGTCGCTGTCCCGCCTGCTTTCGGCGCATGTCGAGGCGAGCCAGCTGCTGTTCAGGCAGCGCCAGGCCTTCTTCAAGGCCCAGGACGTGGTCAAGACGCCCTTCATCATCGGCATCGCCGGCTCGGTCGCGGTCGGCAAATCGACCACGGCCCGCGTGCTCAAGGAACTGCTGGCGCGCTGGCCGTCGAGCCCAAAGGTCGATCTCATCACCACCGACGGCTTCCTCCTGCCCAACGAGATCCTGCGCCGCAACAATCTGATGGAGCGCAAGGGCTTTCCCGAAAGCTACGATGTTGGCGCGCTGCTGAGGTTCCTGTCCGGCATCAAGTCGGCGCAACGCGACGTCCGGGCGCCGGTCTACTCGCATCTGACCTACGATGTCATTCCGGGCGAGTTCCAGACCATCGACCGGCCGGACATATTGATCTTCGAAGGCATCAACGTCTTGCAGCCGGGTAAATTGCCGAAGGACGGCAAGATCGTGCCGTTCCTGTCGGATTTCTTCGACTTCGCCATCTATATCGACGCCGACGAGAAGCTGATCCACCAGTGGTACACGCAGCGCTTCATGCGGCTGCGCGAGACCGCCTTCCGCAATCCGGACTCCTTCTTCCACCGCTATTCGCAGCTTTCGGAGGATGCCGCGCGCGCCATTGCCGAGGGCCTGTGGACCAACATCAACCTGAAGAACCTGCGCGAGAACATCCTGCCGACGCGGGCGCGGGCCGACCTCATCCTGCGCAAGGGCACGAACCATCTGGTGGAGGAAGTGGCGCTGCGGAAGCTTTGATCAGCGTCACCCGACGCAACTTGACTTCTTCAAGATGGAAGCGGCGGCGATCCGCTCTTGTTATGCCCGTCGCTAACGGGCAAAGGCAATGCAGCGGAGGGCCGCAGGACAGACCAATGTGCCTGCCCCATATGGCGGAGCACTTGGCTTACGGCGTAGATTGAAAAACCTGCGACGGCGACCCCGGCAATGACGTCGACAAGGTAATGGTTGGCGTGAGAAACCGCCGAAATGCCCATAAGCACATTCCATGCGATGAAAAAGTAGCGCACTGGCTTTAGGTCCCATGCCGCCCAGGCGCAGAGGAATGCGACGGCGGCATGGACGGAGGGGAACGTTACGATCCCGTAGGCATCGGTCGCCGAAAGGACGAATTCGGCCTGTTGGCGAACCGCGGTGAAATCGCCGAGAAAAGCGAACCCGTAGTAAGCGTTTATGCTCTGAAGCTGGTGCTGCGTCACTCCGTAGGTTGAATAAGTCCCGAGTGCGGGGAACCAGATCGAGACGAAGCTGGAGATATAGCAGATCACGCCATACGAAAGGATCATCGTATAGCAGCGCGCGTAGCGACCGGCCGCTCCGAGAATGAGCGGCAGCACCAACAATTGGATACCAAAAGAACTGTAGGCCACGGCAAGGACGTGGGCGAAAGTCGGATGCGCATCGACGAATTGGATGAAGGCAATCCAGTGCAGACCCAGCGCCGCATCGGCACGCGTCAGCGGGGCATCCATGAGCGGCATGTCAAGCGACGCCGCAAGGTAGGTCGAAATGAGAATCGGCACCGTCATGATGGTACCGAGTGCGAGTGCCTCCAATGATGGCGCAAGGCGAAACAGCTTGCGCTTCCAGCAGTAAATCGACAGCCCATAGAAGACAAAAACTAAGTAACAAAAAGCACCGGGCGTATCGTATTCGAAGCTGATTTCTGCAGTAGTGTAAAAACGGAAGCCGTCGATATCAGTGTAAACCAGATCGTCAATTGACGCGCGTTGGTTGCATAAGCGTTCATCTCCCGGCCACCCATGTCATCGCCCCATTGCTGAACCATAGACGCGTTTGCTCAAGCGAATGCTACGAGCAAGCGCTAAAGTGAGAGTAATCTGTGCACGATCTCTACAAGATTGACTGGCTGGCCATTGGCGAGAACGCACCCTCCCTTTGGTGGCCGAGCGGCGTGGACCGTCATAGCCAGCGCGACCAAATCGAAGCTGTTGTTGGTGGCAATCTCGGCCGCTATTTTCGGGCCGGATACTTGGCGCGTTTGTTCGCGATCCTTTTGCGGCACTGCGCGACCGGCCTTACGCCTGACTTCCTGCGGCAGCGCGTTAGCGTCAAGATGGACGCAGCACCGTAGATCGGGCCCTCGCCCATATCGAATGCAGCATCCACACTGCAAGAAACGACGGCACCAAGACGCCGACGTGGAACCCGGCATTGTTGAGGATGTGCGCGACGAACGGGTAGAGCCAGCAGATCGCGAGGATCAGTCGGGGCGGTCTCGAAACCATAATCGACAGCAGTGCAACCGCCACCGCCACACCGATCGTGTCGTAGGTATAGCCGTAGGGTGTGGCGAGGATCGCAAGAACAGCTGTAAGCACCACCCTTTCACGATGCTCCGCTTCCCGGCCCGGTCGCCAGAGCCAGACGACGGCGGCGATGGCAGCAATCGTTGCAATCGCTTGCAGGCCATATGCGGCTGCGACACCGAAGCCGACCGCCCGCGCCGTGAAGAACACGGTTATGGCATTGGCATGGTAGTGCTGGGGAAAAGGTGCTTCCAAGATCCCGGTCATCAGCGGCCGGGTTTGCGTGTAAAACAGCGACCAGACATCGAAGCCGAAAAACAGGCCTGTGGCCACTGCAACGAGAGCCGCGGTCCCGGCGGCTGCGGCGATGGCTCGCCAATTGCCGCCGGCGAGCAGGCAGAACGGGACGAGGATGCCAAGATGCGGCTTGATCGTCAGCAGACCGAACAAGATCCCCGCCGACACCGGACGCCTTGGCGCCACCGCGAGGCCTCCGATCAGCAAGGCGGTCGTCAGCGCGCCGTTCTGGCCGAAGACTGCGTCCCAGATAACGGCAGGGCTTAAGACAATCGCCAGTTCCGCGGGTCCTCCCAACTTCAGAGGCCGGACTGCCAGCCAGAGGCACACAACGGTGCCAAAGGTCCAGGCCAGATAGGCCGGGAATATCGGCAGGGCCGCGAGCGGCGCGCCAATCAGCAGGATGCTCGGCGGATAGCTCCATTCCTGGTTTGGAAGATTTGGCGCGAACATGCCGCGTAACGCCGCCCGGTAGGCGTCCACGTCAAAAAGGATGCCGACATGGCCGTCGAGCGCCATGCGCCCACCGGCCCAGAGATTGCTGAAATCCCAGTAAGGCAGCGTCTTTGAGAGCGCCGATAGGCCACCCGGACCAATGGTCCACAACCTGCGCAGGTAAAAGTCGGCCATGCCGAAACCGACAATCGACACCGCAGTGACGATAGCCACGTCAAAGAGGCCTCGGGACCTGATCCGGCTTGGTTGCATGGCGACCTCGGTCATGGAGCCTCTTTAGTCCTCCGCCCTTAAGATCGCGTTGCCGCCGGCGTCAGCCGGCACCCGCCGCAGCGTCCCTCGCCATCGGGCAAGGCGATGTCGCCGTCCCTTGTCGTGCTCCCAAAAGTTAACGGCACCTTAGGCAAATCCCGTTAGCTTTCGCTCCCAACTCCAGCGGGTGTCGGGAGGCACCGGTGATCAATGCGGGCAATGCCGAGGGCCGCAAGGCCCCGGTCTATTCACTGGTCATTCCGATCTTCAATGAAGAGGCGGTGCTGCCGCTGCTGGTCCGCCGGATCACAACCTTGCTCGACTCACTGGATGCGAGCGCCGAAGCCATCTTCGTCGACGACGGCAGCCGGGACACCAGCGTCATCTTTCTGCGCGGCATGGCCGCCGGGGAACCGCGCTTCAAGCTGATCGAGTTGTCGCGCAATTTCGGCCATCAGATCGCGATCACCGCCGGCATGGACGCGGCCGCAGGCGATGCCGTCATCGTCATGGACGCCGATCTCCAGGACCCGCCCGAAGTGGTGCTCGATCTCGTCGCCAAATGGAAGGAAGGCTACGAGATCGTCTATGCCCGTCGCATCAAGCGCGAGGGCGAGACGCTGCTCAAACGGCTGACCGCCAGCCTGTTCTATCGCGTGCTGGAGCAGATGACCTCCGTCACCATCCCGCGCGACGTCGGCGACTTCCGCCTTGTCGGGCGCAAGGCGCTGGAGACGTTCAAACGGATGCCGGAGCGCGACCGTTTCGTGCGCGGCATGTTCGGCTGGATGGGCTTCAAGCAGACCGCGGTGGCGTTCGAGCGGCCGGTGCGGGCGGCCGGCGAAACCAAATACCCGTTTTGGAAGATGGTGCGGCTGGCGGTGCACGGCATCGTCAGCTTTTCCGACAAGCCGCTGCGGCTGGCCTTGTGGGCCGGCATTGCCATTTCCGGCGTCGCCGCCTTGCTCGGCTTCTACGCCCTGTTCTCCTGGCTGTTCGTCAGCAGCGTCGTCCACGGTTGGACGTCGACGGTGGTGATCATCTCCTTCCTGTCGGGCATCAACCTCTTCATGACCGGGGTGATCGGCCTCTATGTCGGGGGCATCCACGCGGAAGTGAAACGGCGGCCGCTTTATGTCGTCGACCGGCTGACCGGCTTCGAGGAAGCGATCGCCGCGATGAGCCGCTCCGAGGCGACGACGGGCAGGCTGCCCGCGTCGCGCGAACGCCGGTTCGGCTGACCGTGCGGCAACCAGCGACCGACCCCGAAACGGTCTTTGACAGGGCCGAAGATACGCCCTCCGCGGGTGGTCAGTTCATCGCTTGGGCGACGGGCCGTTCGGAGGCCGCGCGCATCCTGAGGTTCGCTGCGATCGGCGGCTTGTCGACATTGATCTACGCGGTGCTCACGCTGGCGCTTTCGGATCGACATGGTCTCGGCATGCCAGCGACGATTGCCTCGATAGCAGGCTACGGCGCCGGCGCGGTGTTTTCCTATTGCGGGCATCGGTTTGTGACATTCATGTCGGGTGGCGCGGTCGGGTTTGAAATCCCGCGCTTCGCCATCGCCACCGCCATTGGGTTCCTGCTCTCGCTCGCGCTGGCCGCGGTCCTTACCGATCTCGCCGGAGTTTCGTCCTCGGTACCGGTGGCGCTGTCCTCCATCCTGGTGCCGGCGCTGAATTTCGTCATGCTTCGAAAATTCGTTTTCGTGGCGGCCAGCCGATGAGCATGTCGGAGCAAGTCACGGGTGCGACGCAGGATCATGCGATGGCAGGCGTCTCCGTCGCGCGGGCACGAACGGAATATGCCGGGTCTGTCGCTACTTTTGTGATACTCCTGGCCATCGCCGTTCTATGGCAGGTGCGCTGGGGCACGATCCCCGACACGAGTTGGCTGATCATCGTCTGCGAGCGGGTGCTTTCGGGTGAGCGGCTCTATGCGCAAGTGCACGAGGTCAATCCCCCCTTCAGCGTATGGCTCTATCTGCCGCCGGTGGCCGCTGCCAGAATTCTCGACGTGGCGCCAGAAATCCTTGTCCAGGCCTGGACTTACCTCGCCGCGCTGATCGGCGTTGCGTTTTCCGGCGCAATCGTCAGACGCGCGGGATTTCCCGAGAGGACCACCCTGTTTGCTCTCGGCCCGGCCTTTTACGCAGTGCTGGTGATCTTCCCGGGCAATGTCTTCACCGAGCGCGAGCACTTGGGCGTTGCTCTGTTCCTGCCGCTGCTGGCGCTGCACGCCTGGCGCGCGCGCAGGGACGCCGAGGCCGAGCCGGGCGCCGGCATCGCGGCACTCGCCGGACTTTGCGGAAGCATCTTGCTGCTGGTCAAGCCTTACTATGCGGTGATGGTGCTGGCCTCGGCCCTGCTCGTCGCAGCGCGCCGGCGCAGCCTGAAACCGATCTTCGCGCCGGAGCACTGGGTCATCGGCGGCATTTGCGTCGCCTATCTGGTCGCGGTCATCCTGATCCATCCGGAGTTCCTGCGCGATGCTTATCCCCTGCTGGTGGAATTTTATGCGAACGGCATCGCCTCCGCGCATGTGATGGCCTATTACGGATGCGCCTGGTTTTTTCTGGTGTTCCTCGCGCTATGGTCCTGGCCGGTCGGCCGATTTCCGGAACTGGCCGCAGTAACGCTGGCAGCATCGGCGGCGGCCTTGTTGCCGCTCTTCTATCAAGCCAAAGGCTGGCCTTACCACGCCTATCCCGCGCTCTCCCTGGCTGTCGCGGCCAATCTCTGCCTGCTTGCCTTGCCAAGAATGAAGCGCCGGATGGCGGGGCTGCTCTCCTATCTGGCGGTACCGCCGCCGGCCCTGATATCGATGGCGATCATGGTCGCCTTTGTTTTGAATTGGCCGACTCAGAAGCCGAACAGCGCAGTGGTGGCCACCATTCGCGCGGCGACCTTTGAACCGACCGTCGCCGTCATGAACACGGATTTGGATACCGCGCATCCGCTGAGCCGCATGATCGGCGGGCAATACGTTTCGGCCGGAGCCTATGACTGGCCTGGACCGGACGCGACTGCCCTGTACCTGCGGGCAGCCCGTAGCGGTGACGACCTCAGCGCGGCGCATTACCAAGCCATCATGACGCGCTACGCCGAAAGCAAGCGCCAGGCGTTTGAGCGCCTCCGTCCGGACCTCATCATCAGCAAGATCGACAATGGCCCCTGGACGCGCCAGCTGACCGAGCATTTCGGCTTCGACCGCATACTGGCCGGCTATCATGTGCTCCTCGAGCAGGGGCGCCTGCGTGTCTATCTGCGCAACGACTATGTCCGGCCCGACCCGCCGCCGGCAGGCTGAGCTGCCTCTGCCGGCACCGTCACCCGCCGCAGCGTCAGATTGATGCGGCCGCCATTCTTCAACAGCGCCGAGGTCGCAGGGTAGATGCGGTCGACGCCGTGGAATGAGAGGCGTCCCTCGCCGCCGAGCACGACGACATCGCCGCTTTTCAGCCTGAACGACTTGGTGGCGCCTTCGCGCGTGGTCTGGCCGACCCGGAACAGGCAGTCGTCGCCCAGCGACACCGAGACGACGGGCGCTGCGAAATCCTGCTCGTCGCGGTCCTGGTGCAGGCCCATCTTGGCCTCGCTCGAATAGAAATTGACGAGACAGGCCTCCGGCGGATGAGGATAGGCCGAAACCTCACGCCATAATTGCATCAAGGCTTCCGGGATCGGCGGCCAGGGCTCTCCCGTCACCGGATGCGTCGGCTGGTAGCGATAGCCGCGCTCCCTGTCGGTGACCCAGCCGAGCGTGCCGCAATTGGTCATGCGCACGCTCATCTCCTTGCCGCTGCGCGGCATCGCCGGCACGTAGAGCGGCGCCGCCTGCACAACGCGCCTGATCTCCTCGACCAGCGCTTCCTGCGCTGCGCGCGGCAGATAACCCGGCATGTGGCGAACGCCTTTGGGCAGAACGAGCATGGGATTCGGTCCGATCAATTCGCCCGAGCATGCCACCGATGGAACGGCTCCGCGACCCGAAAGCGATCGCCGATCGGAACTTGGGCCTCAGTCGTTCTCCACCCGGCCGCGCAGCTTCTTCACTGTCGAGCGACCCGCCTTGGTCTTGAGGCGGCGCTCAACGGCGCCCTTCGAAGGCTTCGTCTTCTTGCGTGGCGGCGGCGGTGGTTCGGCCGCCTTGGCGACCAGCGCCGTCAGCCTCACCCGCGCGTCTGCCCGGTTCTGCTCCTGGGTGCGGAAGCGGCCGGCCTCGATAACGATGACGCCGTCCTTGGTGGCGCGCTGGCCGGCAAGCTTGATGGCGCGCTCCCGCACGCGGTCGGAGAGGCCCGATGCATTTGCCGCGTCGAAGCGCAGCTGCACAGCCGTCGCCACCTTGTTGACGTTCTGGCCGCCCGGACCGGAGGAGCGGATGAAATCCTCATGCAGGTCGTCCGGATGGATAACCGCGTCGTTGGCGATGATGATCCTGTCGTCGGCATTCATGCGCGCAGTCATGACGCGGCGGCGGCAAAAAGAAAAGGCCCGGCACAAGCCGGGCCCTGGAGGAACGATGTTTGGAGCGGCGACTATTCCGCCGCCTCCTGCAGACGCGGAGCCGCGCCGAGGATGGCCGCATCGACATGCGTTTCGAATTTCTCGAAGTTGGTGGCGAACATATTGACCAGCTTCGCGGCCTGGCGGTCGTAGGCCAGCTTGTCGGCCCAGGTCGAACGCGGATCGAGAATGGCGCCGTCGACACCCGGAACCGCTACCGGCACCTCGAAACCGAAATTGGCGTCGGTGCGGAAGTCGGCGGCATTGAGCGAGCCGTCGAGCGCCGCGCCGAGCAGGGCGCGCGTCACCTTGATCGGCATGCGACGGCCGATGCCGTAGGCGCCGCCGGTCCAGCCGGTATTGACCAGCCAGCAATCGACGCCGTGGCCGGCGATCAGCTCGCGCAGCAGATTGCCGTATTCGGACGGATGGCGCGGCATGAAAGGCGCGCCGAAGCAGGTCGAGAACGTCGCCTCGGGCTCGGTGACACCCTTCTCGGTTCCTGCGACCTTCGCGGTATAACCGGAGAGGAAGTGGTACATCGCCTGCGCCGGCGTCAGCCTGGCGATCGGCGGCATGACGCCGAAGGCGTCGGCGGTCAGCATGATGATGTTCTTCGGATGGCCGGCGCGGCCGGTCCTCGAGGCATTCGGAATGTAGTCCAGCGGATAGGCGCAGCGGGTGTTCTCGGTGAGGCTGCCGTCATCGAAATCCGGCACGCGGCCGGCATCGAGAACCACATTCTCCAGCACCGTGCCGAAACGCTGGGTGGTGGCGAAGATCTCCGGTTCGGCCTCGGCCGACAGCCTGATCGTCTTGGCGTAGCAGCCGCCTTCGAAATTGAAGATGCCGTGCGGACCCCAGCCATGCTCGTCGTCGCCGGTCAGCGTGCGCGACGGATCGGCCGACAGCGTCGTCTTGCCGGTCCCGGACAGGCCGAAGAAGACGGCTGCATCGCCTGCAAGCCCCTCATTGGCCGAGCAATGCATCGGCATCACGCCTTTTTGCGGCAGCAGGTAGTTGAGCACGGTGAACACAGACTTCTTCATCTCGCCTGCATAGGACGTGCCGCCGATCAGCACGATCTTGCGGGTCAGATCAACCGCGATCACCGTTTCGGTGCGTGTGCCGTGGCGAGCCGGGTCGGCGCGGAAGGACGGCAGGTCGATGATCGTCATCTCCGGCAGGAAACGCTCGAGCTCTGCGGCTTCCGGCCGGATCAAGAGATTGCGGATGAACAGCGAATGCCAGGCGAATTCGGTGACGACCCGAACCGGCAGCTGGAGCTCGGCATCGGCACCGCCGACGAGATCCTGTACGTAGAGATCCTTGGCTGCAGCATGGGCACGGAAATCGGCAAGGAGCGTCTCGAACTGCGCCGGCGAGATCGCCTTGTTGTTGTCCCACCAGACATGCGGGGCGGTGCTGTCGTCGCGCACGACGAACTTGTCCTTGGGCGAGCGGCCGGTGTGCTGGCCGGTTACGGCAACCAGCGCGCCCTGCGCCGTCAGTTTCGCCTCGCCGCGGCGGATCGCTTCCTCATAGAGCTCGGCGGCAGCGAAATTGTAACGCACCGTGCCGGTTGTCCTCAGGCCGATGGCGTCAATAGCGCAATCGGAATTGCGTTTGCCGGCTTCCGACATCAATTTTCCTCTCTGGATTTGGCCGCATCTGGCCGGTGAATTTCTGGGGCCCGCGTAGAGGGCAGATAGGCTCAGAACCAGAAAAGGCAAATGATATCAAATCATTAATCGATTTAAAAAATTTGAAAGTTGTTTAAATCGTTTAGATGTGCAAAAACTCACAGAGGTTGCCCAAAGGATTGGCAGGCTTTGTTCGTCTAATCCTTGAGTCGGGTGCGATCGTATGTAGCGGCAGGCCGCCCGTGACTTCGGAGAGGGGCCATGCCACATTTTGTACCCAATTTGTCCACAAAAGCCCCTTCTCGACGACAGAAGGGACAGCTCATGAGGGAGCCGCTTGAAATGGCAACTATCGCGCTTGTCGATGACGACCGCAACATTCTGACTTCGGTCTCGATCGCCCTCGAATCCGAGGGCTACCGCGTCGAAACCTACACGGATGGTGCGTCGGCGCTGGAAGGCCTGGCGGCTCGTCCGCCGAACCTTGCCATACTCGACATCAAGATGCCGCGCATGGACGGCATGGAGCTGCTGCGCCGGATGCGCCAGAAATCCGACCTGCCGGTGATCTTCCTGACGTCGAAGGACGACGAGATCGACGAATTGTTCGGCCTCAAGATGGGCGCCGACGACTTCATCCGCAAACCGTTCTCGCAGCGCCTGCTGGTCGAGCGGGTGCGGGCGGTGCTGCGTCGCACCAGCGCCCGTGAGGCGGCCGCCAAGGCGCCCAGCCAGCAGGCCCGCTCGCTCGAACGCGGCCAGCTGGTGATGGACCAGGAGCGGCATACCTGCACCTGGAAGGGCGAGCCGGTGACGCTGACGGTGACGGAGTTCCTGATCCTGCACTCGCTGGCGCAGCGCCCCGGCGTGGTAAAAAGCCGTGATGCGCTGATGGATTCGGCCTATGATGAGCAGGTCTATGTTGACGACCGCACCATCGACAGCCACATCAAGCGGCTGCGCAAGAAGTTCAAGGCCGTCGACGACGACTTCGAGATGATCGAAACCCTGTACGGAGTCGGATACCGGTTTCGGGAAGCTTGATATAGTGGATAGTCAATGGTGAATGGTGCGAGCGGCCTACCGGCTGTATCTTAAGCGCCCCATTTTCCATTCACATTTCACCATTCACCAAACAGGGACTGCTAGTTGATGGCAGTGGAAGTAGAGCGAGGCAGGCGGGCGGGCGCGGCGAGGCGCCCGTCGCGGATCGTGCCCGCATTCGTGTCGAAGATCACGGTGCCGATGCGCCGGTTCCTCGGCCATCACATCTTCTCCAGCCTGACGCGGCGCATCCTGTTCCTCAACCTGGCCGGCCTCGCGGTGCTGGTCACCGGCATCCTCTACCTCAACACCTTCCGCGACGGGCTGATCGATGCCCGTGTCGAAAGCCTGATGACGCAAGGCGAGATCATCGCCGGCGCCATCGCGGCCTCGGCGACGGTCGAGACCGACTCGATCAGCATCGATCCGGAAAAGCTGCTGGAGCTGCAGGCCGGCGAAAGCCTAGGACCGGGCTCCGACCAGCTCGACAATCTCGATTTCCCGATCAACCCCGAGCGCGTGGCGCCGGTGCTGAGACGGCTGATCTCGCCGACGCGCACGCGCGCCCGCATCTACGACCGCGACGCCAACCTGCTGCTCGATTCGCGCCACCTCTATTCGCGCGGCCAGATCCTGCGCTACGACCTGCCGCCCGTCGACGACGAGCAGCCGGACCTTCTGGAGCGCGTCGAGAAATTCGTCTTCGATTTCTTCCGCAACAAGGACCTGCCCATCTATCACGAGCAGCCGGGCGGCAACGGCGCGGCCTTCCCCGAAGTGGTGAAGGCGCTGACCGGCGGTCCCTCGACCATCGTGCGGGTGAGCGAGCAGGGCGAACAGATCGTCTCGGTCGCGGTGCCGATCCAGCGCTTCCGCGCCGTGCTCGGCGTGCTGATGCTCTCGACTGAAGGCGGCGACATCGACAAGATCGTCGCGGCCGAGCGCAAGGCGATCCTGCGCGTGTTCGGCGTCGCTGCCCTCGTCACCGCCATCCTCTCGATGCTGTTGGCCTCGACCATCGCCAATCCGCTGCGGCGGCTTTCCGCCGCCGCCGTCAGGGTGCGGCGCGGCGTCAAGAGCCGCGAGGAAATCCCGGACTTCTCCGACCGTCAGGACGAGATCGGCAATCTGTCGATCGCGGTGCGTGACATGACCAACGCGCTCTATGCTCGCATCGAGGCGATCGAAAGCTTCGCCGCCGACGTTTCGCATGAGCTCAAGAACCCGCTGACCTCGCTGCGCAGCGCGGTCGAAACGCTGCCGCTGGCCAAGAATGATGCTTCACGCGCGCGCCTGATGGAGATCATCCAGCACGACGTGAAGCGGCTCGACCGGCTGATCACCGACATTTCGGATGCTTCCCGCCTCGACGCCGAATTGGCGCGCGAGGATGCCTCGACGGTCGATCTGAAGAAGTTCATCACCGACCTCATCGCGGTCTCGCGTGAGACGACGCGCAACAAGAAGGCGGTCGAGATCGAGCTCAAGGTCGCCAAGCTGCCGCAGGGCGTCAAAGGCTATGTCGTGACCGGCCACGATCTCAGGATCGGCCAGGTCATCACCAACCTGATCGAGAACGCCCGCTCCTTCGTTCCCGAGGAGCATGGTCACATCACCATCTCGCTGGCGCGGGCCGGCAAGTTCAACATCGTCACCGTCGACGACAACGGCCCGGGCATCAGGGCCGAGAAGATCGACCGCATCTTCGAGCGCTTCTATACCGACCGGCCGGCCAGCGAGGCTTTCGGCCAGAATTCCGGCCTTGGCCTGTCGATCAGCCGCCAGATCGTCGAGGCGCATGGCGGCACGCTCACGGCGGAAAACATCCCCGGCACCAAGCCCGGCGAGATCAAGGGTGCGCGCTTCGTGGTGACGCTGCCGGCCGAAGGCTGATCGCCGGGTCTCAGACACGATTTCAAGACACGATCATGCCCGCCCCCGCCGTCAAGCCTGAAAACATCCATGGGACGGCGATCCTCATCGGCGAGCGCGGCGTGCTCATCACAGGACCGTCCGGCGCCGGCAAGACGACGCTGGCGCTGACGCTCATCGACCATTGCCGGGCGCGCGGGTTGTTTTCGCGGCTGATCGGCGACGACAGGCTGCTTGCCGCCGCGCATCGCGGACGGCTGGTCTGCCGGGCGCCGTCCACCATCGCCGGGCTCGCCGAAGTGCCGGGCTTCATTCCGAGCCCGCTGCCGTTCGAACCGGGTGGCGTGATCGACCTCCATATCCGGCTGGTGCCGAGGGAAGAAATGGCTCGCTTCCAGGAAGAGATCAGCGAGCCGGTCGCGGGCTGTGCGGTGCCGCGCATCGATCTTGCCGAGCGCAATGCCGCCACGGCGTTGCCGGCCGTGATGGCGCGGCTGTCGATCCCGCCTTTTTCATGATCCGGCCCGGCTTTTTTGCTGCAATGCGTCAAAATGGCTCGGATCGTCGCAATTTTGGGCTTGTCAACCGGCCGTGCGTCGACAAGATAGCGCTCCCGCCGCCTGGAATGGTTGGCGAACATAAGATACGCCAGTGAAACGGCGATGACGGGAGCCACCAAAGAATGATCGGACTCGTGCTCGTGACGCACGGTCAACTCGCCACCGAGTTCCGGCATGCCGTAGAACATGTGGTGGGGCCACAAGACAACTTCGAAACCGTGGCGATCGGCGCCGACGACGACATGGAGAGGCGCAGGGCCGATATCGTCGACGCGGTCGCGCGCGTCGATTCCGGGGCCGGCGTGATCGTGCTCACCGACATGTTCGGCGGCACGCCTTCCAACCTTGCGATCTCGGTGATGGAATCCGGCCGCACCGAGGTGATCGCCGGCATGAACCTGCCGATGCTGATCAAGCTCTCCTCGGTCCGCAAGGGCGACAACATGGCCGTCGCGCTCGACGAAGCGCAGGCCGCGGGCCGCAAATACATCAACGTCGCCAGCCAGCTTCTGAGCAGCAAATGAACGCCCATGCGCCGGACGGGGACGAGGTGGTGCGGGAACTCCCGATCGTCAATCAGCGCGGCCTGCATGCCCGCGCCTCGGCCAAGTTCGTCCAGGTCGCCAGCGGCTTCGACGCCACCATTCATGTCGAGAAGGACGGCGTGAAGGTCGGCGGCACGTCGATCATGGGCCTGATGATGCTGGCGGCAAGCCCCGGCTATTCGATCCGCGTCACCGCCACCGGCCCGGAAGCCGGTCCGGCCATGGACGCGCTGGAACAGCTGGTCGCCTCGCGCTTCGGCGAGGAAATCTGAATTTTAGTTTTATGCATGTCGTTGCCCCAAAACCGCTGCGCACTTTTGGGCGACAAGCATTGACGCAAAGACATGCACGAATAAAGATTTCTTTATATCCCATTGTCGTTTGACGGCCGATCTGCTAGTCAGGCCGGCAATTCGCGCCCCTCCATGCGCCGTCCCGGCGCGGGCGCGGTTTGAAACAATCACACCGGAGCACTGCCATGACGGGTAGCAAGGACTATGTGGTCGCCGACATCTCGCTTGCCGGCTGGGGCCGCAAGGAGATCGAGATCGCCGAAACCGAAATGCCGGGCCTGATGGCCTGTCGCGAGGAGTTCGGCGACAAGAAGCCGCTCAAGGGCGCGCGCATCTCCGGCTCGCTGCACATGACGATCCAGACGGCGGTGCTGATCGAGACGCTGAAGGCGCTGGGCGCCGATATCCGCTGGGCCTCCTGCAACATCTTCTCCACGCAGGATCATGCCGCGGCGGCCATTGCCGAGGCTG
This sequence comes from Mesorhizobium album, assembly GCF_033977205.1. NCBI lineage: Bacteria > Pseudomonadati > Pseudomonadota > Alphaproteobacteria > Hyphomicrobiales > Phyllobacteriaceae > Mesorhizobium > Mesorhizobium album. The sequence continues at coordinate 72,093 of NZ_JAVIIW010000022.1, forward strand.
GCATTCCGGTGTTCGCCATCAAGGGCGAGTCGCTCGAGGATTATTGGGAATACACCGACCGGATCTTCCAGTGGACCGACGGCGGCGCCTCCAACATGATCCTCGACGACGGCGGCGATGCCACCATGTACATTCTGCTCGGCGCCCGCGCCGAGGCCGGCGAGGACGTGCTGTCCAATCCCGGCAGCGAGGAGGAAGAGATCCTCTTCGCCCAGATCAAGAAGCGCATGAAGGCTTCGCCCGGCTTCTTCACCAGGCAGAGGGAAGCGATCCGCGGCGTGACTGAAGAGACGACCACCGGCGTCAACCGTCTCTACCAGCTGCAGAAGAAGGGTCTGCTGCCCTTCCCGGCGATCAACGTCAACGACTCCGTCACCAAGTCGAAATTCGACAACAAATACGGCTGCAAGGAATCGCTCGTCGACGGCATCCGCCGCGGCACCGACACCATGATGGCCGGCAAGGTCGCGGTGGTCTGCGGCTATGGCGACGTCGGCAAGGGTTCGTCGGCCTCGCTGCGCGGCGCCGGCGCCCGCGTCAAGGTCACCGAAGTCGACCCGATCTGCGCGCTGCAGGCGGCGATGGACGGCTATGAGGTGGTGACGCTGGAGGACGCGGCCCCCACCGCCGACATCGTCATCACCACCACCGGCAACAAGGATGTCGTCACGCTCGACCACATGCGGGCGATGAAGGACATGGTGATCGTCGGCAACATCGGCCACTTCGACAACGAGATCCAGGTAGCGGCGCTGCGCAACCTGAAATGGACCAACGTCAAGCCGCAGGTGGACATGATCACCTTCCCCGACGGCAAGCGCATGATCCTTCTGTCGGAAGGCCGGCTGCTCAACCTCGGCAACGCCACCGGTCATCCGAGCTTCGTCATGTCGGCCTCGTTCACCAACCAGGTGCTGGCGCAGATCGAGCTTTTCACCAAGCACGGCCAGTACCAGAACCAGGTCTATGTGCTGCCCAAGCACCTCGACGAGAAGGTCGCGCGGCTGCATCTCGGCAAGCTCGGCGCACGTCTGACCGAGCTTTCGCCTGAGCAGGCGGCCTATATCGGCGTGACCCCGCAGGGTCCATACAAGCCGGAACACTACCGCTATTAACCAAAACGAAATTATCTACAATATATTGAAGCCGGGTGTTGACTTTCCACCCGGCTTCATTTTTTGCGCCCGTGATTCTTCACGCCGATTCCGGCAGGGGTTATTGTTGTGATTCGCGGTCCGGGGACATTTGGGCCGGGGACGCATTCAGGGCGGTCTTGTATTCAAGCGGCGAAGAGGACCAAGACATGCCGGGGGAAAACCCGCCACGCGCGGGACAGGCCGTTTCCGGCGGCCATGAGGATTCGATCACGACCGGCTCCGCCCCGACAGGCGGGGGTTTCCCATGGCGTGCACGCGCCCGCATAGGCGCGCTTCTTGCCACCTCCACGCTCGCCGCCCCAATGCTGGCGTTTACGGCGCATGCCGAAACAGGCATTGCGCGGCAGGCCGGTCAGTCCGTCAGCACCGTCGAGGTGATGCAGCTTGCCATGTTCGTCGGCGTGATGGGCGCAGCGCTTGTCTCGGCCATCTTCCTGATCCGCGAGCGGGCGCGCACCTCGACGCAGAATGTCGAGCTCCGGGCCCGCATCGCCGATATCAATGCGGCGCTCCAGCGTTCCGAGGCCCTGCTCAATCTGCGCGATCAGCGCGTCGTCGTCTGGACGTCGGAGAACAAGAAGGCGGAACTGATCGGCAGCCTGCCGCTGGAAAGCGGCGCGCCCGACGAGAGGTCCGCTTTCCTCGCCTTCGGCCGTTGGCTGATGCCGCGTTCGGCCGCGGCGCTCGAGAACGCCATAGCCGCCCTGCGCGACGGGTCGAAGGCCTTCGACCTCGTCATTGAGACGCAGGCGGGCATGCCGCTCGAAGTGCATGGCCGCAAGAGCGCCGCGCATGTGCTGGTCCGGTTCATCTCGCTGTCGGAAACGCTGCGCAGCCAGGCCAGGCTGAAGATCGAGAACCAGCGGCTGAGCGCTGATTACGACACCATCGTCGGGCTGCTCGATGCGCTCAAGATGCCTACATGGCTGCGCGGCACCGACGGGCGGCTGAAATGGGTCAACCGCGCCTATGCCGAAGCAGTGGAGGCTGAAGGCCCCGTGGCTGCCGTGCGCGAGGCGAAGGAGTTCTTCGGCGGCCAGGCGCGCGAGCAGATCGCCGAGCAGCACAAGTCGCGCCCCGTCTTCGAGCAGACACTGTCGACAGTGATCGAGGGCGACCGCCGCATGTTCGCGGTCACCGACTTCGCGGGCGCCGACGGCTCGGCGGGGCTCGCCTGCGACATCAGCGCCATCGAGACGATCCGCGCCGAATATGAGCGGACCGTGCGCAGCCATGCCGACACGCTCGACCAGCTCAACACGGCGGTGGCGATCTTCGACACCGACGAGAAGCTGCGCTTCTTCAACCAGGCTTTCCAAAAGCTGTGGGACCTCGACAGCGGCTTCCTGCACAGCGCCCCTTCCAACGCGCTGCTGCTCGACCGGCTGCGCAGCGAAGGCAAGATCGCCGAGCAGCCGGAATGGCGGCGCTGGAAGGAAAACCTGCTTGGCGCCTATCGCGCCGTCGAATCGCAGGAGCATTGGTGGCACCTGCCGGATGGCAAGACGATCCGCGTGGTGGCCAACCCGCAGCCCAAGGGCGGCGTCACCTGGGTGTTCGAGAACCTGACAGAGAAGATAGACCTCGAAAGCCGCTACCGGACCGCCGTGCGCGTGCAGGGCGAGACGCTGGACAATCTGGCGGAGGGCGTGGCGGTGTTCGGGCCGGACGGACGGCTCCGCCTGTCCAATCCGGCCTTCGTCACGCTCTGGGGGTTGGAAGCGGATGCGATCAAGCCCAATGTCCATGTCTCGGCGATCCGCGATCTTTGCGATCGCCGCGCCCCCGACAGCCCATGGGGCGGTTTCGTCGCCGCCATCACCGGCTTCGACGACGAGCGCCGCGACCGCCGCGGCCAGACCGAGCTCGTCAACGGCACGGTGCTGAGCTATGCCGTTATCCACCTGCCCAACGGGCAGGTGATGATGACCTTTGTCGACGTCACCGACACCGTCAATGTCGAACGGGCGCTGAAGGACAGGAACGAGGCGCTCGAGAAGTCGGACCAGTTGAAGAACGAGTTCGTGCAACACGTCTCCTATGAGCTGCGCTCGCCGCTGACCAACATCATCGGCTTCACCGAGCTTCTGTCACTGCCGTCCACCGGGCCGCTGACGCCGAAGCAGCGCGAATATGTCGAGCATGTCGGCTCGTCGTCCTCGGTGCTGCTCACCATCGTCAACGACATATTGGACCTCGCGACCGTCGATGCCGGCATCATGCAGCTCGACATTTCCGAGATGAGCATCGACAGGACGATCGCGGCGGCAGCCGAGCTGGTCGCCGACCGGCTGGAGGAGCACCAGATCAAGCTCAAGGTCGACGCGGCGTCGGCGCCAAAGAGCTTCCATGGCGACGAGACCCGTGTCCGTCAGATTCTCTACAATCTTTTAAGCAACGCTGCGAACTATGCGCCGGAGGCGAGCACGATAACGCTCACCTGCCGCCGAATGGCCGAGGGCGTGGAATTCTCCGTGCATGACGACGGGCCAGGCATGCCGCCGGACGTGCTGGAATCCGTCTTCCGTCGTTTCGAGCCGCGCGCCAATGGCGGCCGCCGGCGCGGCGCGGGACTGGGGCTCTCGATCGTGAAGAGCTTCGTCGAGTTGCATGGCGGAACCGTGCGCATCGAAACCGGCATGGACAGGGGCACGACGGTGATCTGCACCTTCCCCGACACGCCTTCGGGCATCCGCGAAGCGGCCGAGTAACGCGCTTTGGCAGAGACGATGCTGGAACGTTTTCTCGCCGACGAGGCGGCGACGGCAAGGCTTGGCGAAGACCTTGCCATGGCTGTGCGCGCCGGCGACGCGATCGCGCTGAAGGGCGACCTCGGCGCCGGCAAGTCGACGCTGGCCCGCGCGCTGATCCGGGCGCTTGCCGACGATGCCGGTCTCGAAGTGCCGAGCCCGACCTTCACGCTGGTGCAGAGCTACGACACGCGGATCCCGGTCCACCATTTCGACCTCTACCGCCTGTCTTCGCCGGACGAGCTCGACGAGCTCGGCCTCGACGATGCGCTGGCGCAGGGTGCGGCGCTGATCGAGTGGCCGGAACGGGCCGGGGATCAGCTGCCGGCAAATGCGCTTGAGGTCGAGCTTGCCGAGCAGGGCGCCGGCCGGTCGGCAAAAATCTCCGGGCAGGGAGCCGCCTTCGAGCGCGTGGCGCGCTCGCTTGCGATGCGCGATTTTCTCGCCTCCGCCGGATGGGGGAAGGCGAGCCGCCGGCATTTCGTCGGCGATGCGTCCGCCCGCTCCTACGAGATCGTCTCGCTTCCCGGCCAGGCGCCGCGCGTGCTGATGAACTCGCCGCGCCTGGTGCTCGGTCCGCCGGTGCGCGACGGTAAGCCCTACGCGGTGATCGCCCACACGGCCCAGTCCGTCACCGCCTTCGTCGCCATCGACCGGGCGCTGCTCGCTGCCGGCGTCAGCGTTCCGGTCATTCATGCGCAGGACCTCGACCAGGGTTTTCTGCTGCTCGAACATCTCGGCTCGGAAGGATTTTTGGGCAGCGATGGCCAGCCCATCGCTGAACGCTATGAAGCAGCGGCGCAACTGCTCGCCATGATGCATGGCAAGGCGTGGCCGCAGCGTATGGAGGCCGCGCCCGGCGTGTTCCACGACGTGCCGCCCTTCGACCGCGAGGCCATGCTGATCGAGGCCGATCTGCTGGTCGACTGGTATGTGCCGATGGTCACCGGCAAGCCGGCAAACGATGCATTGCGGGCCGGCTACCACAAGCAATGGAATGCCGTGCTCGACCGGCTCGCGGGCGCAGAATACACGCTGATGCTGCGCGACTTCCATTCGCCCAACATCATCTGGCGTGCAGAGCGCTCCGGCCTCGACCGGCTCGGCATCGTCGACGTCCAGGACGCGCTGATCGGCCCGGCCGCCTATGATGTCGCCTCGCTCGCCATGGATGCACGCGTCACAGTCCCGCCCGGGATCGAGCGGCGGACGGTCGAGGCCTATGTCGCAGCCCGGCGCGCCGCTGGCACCTTCGACGAAGCCGGCTTCGCCGAGGCCTACGCGATCATGGCGGCGCAACGCAATTCGAAGATCCTCGGCATCTTCGTGCGGCTCGAAAAGCGCGACGGCAAGCCTTACTATCTGAAACACCTGCCGCGCATCCGCGACTATCTGAGGCGGGCGCTGGCGCATCCGGCGCTCTCTGGGTTACATGATTTCTATGACGCCCATGGCCTGCTAGAGGAATGACCGACTTGGAGGTGAACGATCTGGGCTTAAGGTTGATGGACGACGCTCTCGTCCCAACCACCGCGATGGTGCTCGCCGCAGGTCTTGGCAAGCGCATGCGGCCGATCACCGACACGATACCCAAGCCATTGGTGAAAATCGCCGACAAGGCACTGCTCGATTGGGGACTCGACAGCCTAGCCAGCGTCGGCGTCAAAAGAGCCGTTGTAAATGTCCACTATCTTCCCGACCAGATAGTCGCCCATGTTAAACAGCGACACACACCGCGGGTCGTCATTTCCGATGAGCGCCAAGGTTTGCTGGACTCCGCTGGTGGAATCATCAAAGCGCTCCCTAACCTGGGCGCCCGGTTCTACGTGCTCAACGCAGACACGTTTTGGATAGAGAGAGAGGTTTCCAATCTCTCGCGACTCGCCCATGCTTGGCGGGGTGCGAAAATGGACATCCTGCTGATGCTCGCGGAACTCCAATCGGCGACCGGACATTGCGGCAGCACGGATTTTCTTATGGCGCCTGACGGCACTCTGCGGCGCTCAAAAGGAGACCCTGCGGGCCTAATCTACGCTGGCGCGGCGATTGTCCACAAACGCATATTCAATGATGCACCATCCGGGCCGCATTCGCTGAACGCCTATTTCGACAAGGCGATCGCCGCCGGCCGCCTGTTCGGCATGAAGATGCAGGGCCATTGGATCACCGTCGGCACGCCCGACGCCATTCCGGCCGCCGAAGCGGCTGTCGCCGGCGCCCTTGCGAAGGCGGTATGAGCGGCTCGCGCCGCGTCTTTTCCATCCCGCCCGGAGCGCCGTTCCTGCCGACGCTGGCGGAGGCGTTGCTCGATGGCCGGCTCATCCCCGGCTTCCGCTTCGACGGCGACCCCCTGGCGCTCGCAGACGCGACCATTTATGTGCCGACCCGGCGTGCCGCGCGAGCACTGCGTGGCGCCTTTGTCGAGGTGCTTTCTGAGTCGGGAGGGGCCAAACGCTCGGCCATCCTGCCGACGGTGCGTCCGCTCGGCGAATTCGACGAAGATGAGGCGGCTTTCGACACCGAGGCGGCACCGGCCATCGATCTCGCGCCGCCGATCGCCGCGCAGGAGCGGCTGCTTCTGCTGGCGCCGCTGGTCCGCGCCTGGAAAGAGAGCCTGCCGGCGCATGTCGCGGCGCGCTTCAATGAGGAATTCGTCGTGCCGACTTCGGCCGCCGACGCCATCTGGCTTGCGCGCGATCTTGCCCGGCTGATGGACGAGATCGAGACCGAGGGCACGGATTGGGCAAAGCTTGCGACGCTTGTGACCGGCAACCTCGCCGGCTGGTGGCAGGTGACGCTCGATTTCCTCGGCATCGTCACCGACAATTGGCCAAAGCTGCTTGAAGAACGCAACCGCTCCAACCCGGCGGCGCATCGCAGCGCGCTGATCCGGCTGGAAGCGGCGCGGTTGAAGCGCAATCCGCCGGCAGGACCGGTGATCGCCGCCGGCTCGACCGGCTCCATTCCCGCCACCGCCGAGCTGCTTGCCGTGATTGCGAGCTTGCCCAATGGGGCGGTGGTGTTACCTGGCCTCGACCGCGAGTTGGACGACGCATCCTTCGCGGCCATCAAAATGCCCGGCGCGCGGCCGGCAACGCTCGGCCACCCGCAGTACGGCCTCGCCAAGCTGATCGGCGGCATCGGAGTTGAGCGCCGCGATGTCGAGGAAATCGGCCTGGCGACGAGGCCGCTGGCGCTGCGCTCAGCCCTTGTCGGCGAGGCGCTGCGTCCGGCCGAAACGACCGAGCATTGGACGGAGACGCGGCCACGCTTCGCGGCAACGGATGTCGAGCAGGCGCTGGCCGGCGTGACGCTGGTCGAGGCGGCCAACGAGCGCGACGAGGCGGCGGCGATCGCGATCGCGCTGAAGCGTGCGGTGGAAATACCGGGTCAGCGCGCGGCGCTCGTCACCGGCGACCGCGCCCTGGCGCGGCGGGTTTCCGCCGAGCTTCTGCGCTTTGGCGTCGTCGCCGACGATTCCGGCGGCACGCCGCTAAGCAACACACCAGCGGCCAGCCTGCTCCGGCTGGCGCTGCAGGCAGCGTTCCGGCCCGGCGATCCGGTAGGTCTGTTGTCACTGCTCAAGCATCCCCTGCTTGGCCCCGGCCTCGAACGCCAGACCGTTCGCAAGGCGGCCGAGCTGATCGAGCTGGTTGCCTTGCGCGGCGGCACCGGCCGGCCGGACATCGTCTCGCTCGGCGAGCTTTTCGAGACGCGGCTCGCGGACCTTGGTAGCGACAGCCGTCAACCCTTCTGGTTCCCGCGCCTCACCGTGCGCGGCATCGAGCAGACACGGGATGTGCTTAGCCGCCTTGCCGATGCGCTCTCCCCGCTTACGGCGATGCGCGGCGAGAAGGATGCGGACATCGCAACACTGACACGGGCGAGCGTCACGGCGCTGGAAGGTCTTGGCCGCGCGGTCGACGGCAGCCTGACCGAGCTCTATGCCGGCGACGCCGGCGAGAAACTCGCCGAGCTGCTGCGCGGACTAGTTGCCGCGCCATCGCCCTTCACCTTTCCCGCCGGCGAATGGCCGGACGTAGTCGAGGCGCTGGTCGCGCCGGAAACGGTCAAGCCGGCGCAAGGCACCGACCGCAACATCGCCATCTGGGGCGCGCTGGAAGCGCGCCTGCAGAGTGTCGACACGCTCGTCATCGGCGGGCTCAACGAAGGCGTGTGGCCGCGCAAGCCGGAGAGCGACCGCTTCATGTCGCGGCTGATGAAGACCGGGATCGATCTCGAGCCGCCGGAGCGGCGCATCGGCCTCGCCGCGCATGATTTCCAGATGGCGATGGGCGCCAGGCAGGTGGTGCTGACGCGCTCGGCCCGGTCCGGCGACGCGCCCGCGGTGCCGTCGCGCTGGCTGCAGCGCATCCTCACCTTCATCGGTAGGGACCAGGCGACGGCGCTTAGCCGGCGCGGCGAGGCGCTGCTTGCCTGGGCGCGTTCGCTCGATGCTGGCGAAAGAAAAGAGTTCGCGGCCCGGCCGCAGCCGAAGCCGCCGCTGCGCCTCAGGCCGCAGCATTTCTCGGTCACCGAGATCGAGACACTGCGCCGCGACCCCTATGCGATCTATGCCAGGCGCATCCTCGGCCTGATGCCGCTCGACCCGGTGATCCGCGATCCGGGCGCCGCCGAACGCGGCACGCTGTTCCACGAAATCCTGCACCTGTTTTCGCGCCGGGTGGAGGACCCAAGGGCGCCGGGTGCACTGGCAGCCCTTATCGAGGCCGGGCGGGCTTGCTTTGCCGACGCAAAGCTTCCGCCGGACATAGAGGCGGTATGGTGGCCGCGCTTCGAGAAACTCGCCGAAAACATCCTCGAATGGGAGCATACCCGCGCCGAGGCGGTCGCCAGGCGCCATGCCGAGGAGCGCGCCGAAAAGACCGTCGTCGGCCGCAGCGGCGTCACGCTCTCCGGCTATGCCGACCGCGTCGACCTGCTTGCCGGTGGCATGGCGGACATCCTCGACTACAAGACAGGCTCCTCGCCCTCGAAGGCGCAGGCGCACACGCTGCTATCGCCGCAGCTCGCGCTTGAGGGCGCGCTGCTCAGGCGCGGCGCCTTCAGGGAGCTCGGCATCTGCGAGCCCTCACAGCTTGCCTTCGTGCGGCTGAAGCCGAACGGCGAGGTGTTCGAGGAATCGATCCTCGAATACAATCGCAAGCCGAAGACCGCCAACGAGCTTGCCGAGGAAGCCTGGGCGCGGCTGGAGAGGCTGCTCTTCCACTACGCCGATCCTGCGACCGGCTATCTGTCTCGCGCGCTGCCCTTCCGCGAAGGCGAGGCCGATGGCGACTACGACCACCTAGCCCGCGTGCTCGAATGGTCGGCTGGCGGCGCAAGCGAGGACGAGGCGGAAGGATGAGATATCCGATCCCGTCCGACACCGCCGCCAGCCAGGCGCGCGCCTCCGACCCGCAAAATTCCGCCTGGGTGTCGGCCAATGCCGGTTCGGGCAAGACGCATGTGCTGGCGCAGCGTGTCATCCGGCTTCTGCTCAACGGCACCGATCCGTCGAAGATCCTGTGTCTCACCTACACGCGTGCCGCCGCCGCCAACATGTCGAACCGCGTGTTCTCGACGCTGTCGGAATGGACCTCGCTGCCCGATGCCGAGCTGGCGTCGCGGATTGCCGCGCTCGACGGGCGCGGCGCCGACCGCGACATCATGCGGCGCGCGCGCCGATTGTTCGCCGAGGCGCTGGAGACGCCGGGCGGTCTAAAAATCCAGACCATCCACGCCTTCTGCGAATCGGTGCTGCATCAGTTCCCGCTTGAAGCCAACATCCCCGCGCATTTCGAGATGCTCGATCCGCAGATGGAAGCCTCGCTGTTCGCCGACGCCCGCCGCGACATGATTTCGGGTGCCGGCGCCGGCGTCGAAGGCCTGGCGGAAGCGTTCGCCACGGTGCTGGAGCGCGGCGGCGAATTCGGGCTCGACACGTTGCTGTCGGAGATGGTGAACAAGCGCGACGAGCTACGCGGGTTCGTCGCCAAGATCGCCAAGGGCGGGGATTTCCGGCCGCTCTTTGCCGAATTCGGCTTCAGGCCAGGCCAGACGGCCGACGGTATCGCCGCTTCCGTCTGGCCGCTGCCGGGCTTTGCGTCCGGCGAGTTCAGCGAATTCGCGCGCGCCGCTGAAGCCGCCGACGCGCGGCAGGTGCTGAACAATGTTCTGCCCTATGCGCAGAGCGCCTTTGCCGAGGCCGATCCGACCCGGCGGCTGCGGCTGCTCGCCAAGGCTTTCCTGCGGTCCGATGGCGACCCCTACGACCCGCCGAAGATCTTCAAGAAAGCGTTGGTCGACCGGTTGCCGGACCTACCGGAACGCTACCTCGCGGCGGCCAAGGCGATCCTCGATGTCTCGGATCGGCTGGCATTGTTCCGCATGCTGGAAGGCACGGCCGCCGCGCTCACCGTCGCCGGCTGGCTGATCGCCCGCTACGAGCAGCTGAAGCGCAGCCGCGGCTTCCTCGACTTCAACGACCTGATCACCCGCACCGTCAGCCTGTTGTCGCGGCCGGATGCCGGCCCCTGGGTGCAATACAAGCTCGACCAGGGCATCGACCACATCCTGCTCGACGAGGCGCAGGACACCAGCCCCGACCAATGGGAGGTGGTGAAGAAGCTGACGGAAGAGTTCTTTGCCGGGCTCGGCCAGCGCGAGGCGGTGCTGCGCACGGTGTTCGCCGTCGGCGACGAGAAGCAGTCGATCTATTCCTTTCAAGGAGCCGCACCCGATTCCTTTGCCGAAAGCCGGCTTTTGTTTGCCGGCCGCGTGCGCAGCGCGGAAGCCTCCTTCGCCGACCTGAAGCTCACCTGGTCGTTCCGCTCGAGCGACGACGTGCTCGCCGCCGTCGACCGCGTCTTCGCCGAGCCAGGGGTGCGGCGCGGCATCAGCCACGATCCCGATCCGCTGAGCCACAAGGCGATCCGCACCGATGCGCCCGGCTATGTCGAAGTCTGGCCCTCGATCGGCGCCGAAATGGTCGAGGAGCCGGACGACTGGACCTTGCCGGTCAACCACGCCAGCGCGCCCGCCGTGCGTGTCGCTGAGCATGTGGCGACAACCATCCAGAACTGGCTAAGGAACGGCGAGATTATCGAAGGCAAGGGCCGGAAGCTGACGGCCGGCGATATCCTTGTTCTGGTTCGCAAGCGCGACCGCTTCGTGCATGCGCTGTCGCGCAGCCTCAAGAACCGGCAGATCCCGGTCGCCGGCGCCGACAGGCTTAGCCTGCCCGGCCATATCGCCGTGCAGGACCTGATCGCCCTCGGCCATTTCTTGATCCAGCCGGAGGATGACCTGTCCCTGGCCGCAGTGCTGCGCAGCCCGATCTTCGACGTTTCCGAGGAAACCTTGCTGACGCTCGCCGGCGAGCGGCCATCCGGCCAGTCACTGATCGCCTCGCTGAGGCAACATGCGGCCGGAGACGAGGCCTTGGCCGCCATCGTTAGCCGGCTCGATGCCTGGGCGAACGAGGTCGCGTTCAGGCCGGTTTTCGAATTCTACGCCGCGGCACTGGCGCGCGACGGCTTGCGCCGCAGGATGACGGCCCGGCTCGGGCCGGAAGCCGGCGACATTCTCGACGAGTTCCTGAGCTTCTGCCTGGCCGAGGAACGCACCGGCCTGCCGGGGCTGGAAGCCTTCCTCTCGACGCTCGAAAACAGCGGGCCCGAAATCAAGCGCGAGATGGACCAGACCCGCGACGAGGTGCGCGTCATGACCGTGCATGCCGCGAAAGGCCTCGAAGCTCCGGTCGTCTTCCTGGTTGATGGCGGCTCGGCGCCGTTCAGCGACCAGCATCTGCCGCGGCTGATGGCCTTCGAAGGCTCGGGCGCGCAATGGAAGGGCAAGGGCTATCTCTGGCGCTCGGCCAGCGACGTCGCCAATGGCGTCTCAAGAGCTGCCTCAGTGCGGGCGCGCGAGCTTGCCGACGACGAATACCGGCGGCTGCTTTATGTCGGCATGACGCGCGCAGAGGATCGGCTGATCGTCTGCGGCTATCACGGCAAGCGGGCGCCCAGCACCGGCACCTGGCATTCGATCGTTAGCCGAGCGCTGCTAGCTGCGCCTGAAAGCACCGAGCGCCGGCATCCGGCGACGGCCGAGGTGGCGGTGCATCGCTTCCATATGACCAAGCTGCCGCCGGTGGCTTTCGCCGGGGCCGACGAGACGGCGCCGTTCGAGCATGCCGCGCCGCTGCCGGACGGCCTGTTCCGGCCGCTGCCGCCCTATGAGGACCTGCCGCGACCGCTCTCGCCCTCCGGCGCGTCGGCGCTGATCGACGAGACGACAGAAGCCCTCCCCGACACGCGCTCGCCGGTGCTCGACGCCGAGGCCGAGCCAGGCGTTGCAGTGGTGCGCGGCCTGGCCCTGCACAAATTGCTGCAAATGCTGCCCGGCATTGCGGAGGAGGAAAGGCGAAGCGCCGCGGAACGCTATCTGGCGCGCGCCGGCGCCGAATGGCCTCGGGGCGAGCGTGACAAGGCGCTGGAAGCGGTGCTTTCCATCCTCTCCGACAGCCGCTTCGGTGCGCTGTTCTCGCCGTCGTCACGACCGGAAGTCGCGGTCATGGGCAGCTTGGAGGTGAAGGGCAAGCTGCGTTCCATCTCCGGCAAGATCGACCGGCTGGCCGTCACCCAAGAAAAGGTGTCGATCGTCGACTACAAGACCAACCGGCCGGCGCCGGCGAGCCTGGCCGAAGTGCCGCCGGCTTATGTGCTGCAGCTTGCGCTCTACCGCGCGCTGCTTCAGCCGCTCTATGCGGGCCGCGAGGTGACGGCGGCGCTGCTCTTCACCGAGGCGCCGCGCCTGATCGGGCTCCCGGCAAAGGCGATGGACGATGCCCTTGCCCGACTCACGGGAGCGTGACACAAGAACTGCTTGAACATCGCCGCCACAACCACCACATTTGGTGCAATCCCGAGTTTTCGAAAGGATTCCAGCATGGCCACCGTCAAGGTCGACAAGGGCAATTTCCAGGCCGATGTGCTCAACGCAAAGGAGCCGGTTGTGGTGGATTTCTGGGCAGAGTGGTGCGGTCCGTGCAAGATGATTGCCCCGGCGCTGGAAGACATCGCCAAGGAGCTCGGCTCGAAGATCAAGGTCGCCAAGCTCAACATCGATGAGAATCCCGAGTTGGCCGCTCAGTACGGCGTGCGTTCGATCCCGACGCTGATGATCTTCAAGGGCGGCGAAGTGGCCGACATGAAGGTGGGTGCCGCGCCGAAGACCGCGCTGTCGCACTGGATCAACGGCAGCCTCGCCTGAGCCAAGCATAATATTTCAGGAATGGGCCCGGCCATCGCGCCGGGCTTTTTCTTTGGCGCCATCGCTGGCGGCGCTCTGGCCCTGACGCTGTGACCTGCCATCTCCTCTTCTACAAGAAAAGGAGAGCCCCATGACCGGAACAGCCAAGGCCACCGTCTTTGTCGACAATGAGCGAGTCATCGTCACGGAATACCGCTTCGCCCCGGGCGCCAACACCGGCTGGCACCGCCACGGCCACGACTATGTCGTGGTGCCGCTCATGGACGGCAAGCTGAAGCTTGTGACCAAGGACGGCGTCACCTTCGCCGAGATGAAGAAGGGCGCGCCCTATTTCCGCAGGGAAGGCGTCGAGCACGACGTCATCAACGCCAATGACAGCGAATATGCCTTCATCGAGATCGAGCTGAAGTGAAATTTGATGGCAAGCCACCTTCTGCCATCTTGATGGCAGAAGCCCGCAAGCCTATATCTCCCTCAAACGGAGTTTCAGATGGCCGAACCGCAGCTCTCGGTCCGTAGCGCAAAGGCACGAGACCTTGCTCATCGACTTGCCCGTCGCGAAAATCGCTCCGTAGCCGATGTCGTCGAACGCGCGCTTGAATCCTATGAGATCCGTGAAGCGGGGCGCGAACCCGCATCCACCTTCTATGCTCGCCTGGCGGCAAACTATGGCGCAGACATTGATCTGGAGAAGATCATCCGCGAAGGCCGCCAAGTTCATACCGGACCCGAGCTTTGATTTTCGTCGACACCAACGTAATTTCGGAGACTCTTAAGAAGGTACCGGACGCGGCCGTGATGGCTTGGCTTGTCCGGAACGACGCCGAACTGGTTCTTCCCACAGTGGCGATTGCTGAAATCGCCTTCGGCATCCAGAAGATACGACCTGATGAGCGTGCCGATCGCCTCGAGCAGGGGCTTTCTCAGTGGCGCCGTCGCTTTGCCGACCGCATTTTCGGACTGACCGAGGAGGCCGCCCTGGCTTATGGCGAGATCATGGGGAGCGCCTGGCGCCAAGGCCGGGGCATGTCGGCTCCCGACGGCATGATTGCAGCCATCGCGCGCGTGAACGGTGGTCGGCTGGCAACACGCAATCTGAACGACTTCGGTTCCGCCAGCCTTGACCTGATCTCACCGTGGGACTTCTGAACTGCATTTCAGACTGATCCACTACCGAAAGCGCGTCGCGTTAAGACGGGTTGCAGCTACGCGCTTCAGGTCTTTGATGTCGTTTCCCAAAACCGCTGCGCACTTCGGGCGACATGCATGATCACCAGTCGGCGACGCGATCGCCGCCGGTGAATTGCGCGCTTTTCCCGGTATATTCGAACAGCTCGATCTTCACCCCGTTGGGATCTGTGATCCAGGCCTGAAAAGTGTCATCGCAGGCGAGCTTCTTCGGCGTCACCTCGACGCCTTTCAATCGAATGTGGGCGATGGCCGCCTCGATATCTTCCACCTCCAGGCAGAAGTGGTTGATCTGGTTGCGCTCGCTGTAGCTGGCCTCGCCCTTCTCGAACACCTCGACATGGCTGCGGCCGCCGCAATCGAGATAGAAGCCGAAGATCTCGCCGTCGCGCAGGAAATTGAACCGCGTGTCCATGCCGAGCACATCCCGGTAGAAGCCGCGCGTCGCCTCCAGGTCATGCGCGAAGATGCAGACATGGGCGAGCTGCTTTACCTTGATCATGCCCGGTTCCCTTCGGTCCCCGCCAAATCCGCCTCAAGCGCTTGCCTGAGTTGTTCAGGTCGGCGGCGTGCCGTTCTCGTCGAGCACCGCGCCGGCGAAATAGAGCGAGCCCCCGATGAGGATGCGCGGCGCCGGGCCGTCCCAGCTGTCGCGCAGGAGCATCAGCGCATTGGCGACGGAGCCGACCGGCTCGGCCGACAGGCCGGCGTCCGTGGCGCGCAGCGCCAGCTCGTCATTCGGCACGCCGGCGTCGCTCTTGCTCACCGGCACCGTGTAGACATGCCGGGCAAGCCCCTTGAAGGCGCTGAAATAGCCGCTCTGGTCCTTGGTGTTGATCATGCCGGAGATGAGGAATAGTGGGCGCGGGTTCTTTTCCTCCTGCTCGGCCAGCGCTTCGGCGATGACGACGCCGGCGCCCGGATTGTGGCCGCCGTCGAGCCAGATCTCGGCGCCCTTGGGCGCCAGGTCCACCAGCTTGCCCTGCGACAATTTCTGCATCCGGGCTGGCCAGGCGACTTGTGCCATCGCTTTTTCGGCCGCGCGGTGGCCGATCTCGAAGCCCGCGGCCTTGACCGCGGCGATCGCCGCGGCGGCATTGGCGAACTGATAGCGCCCGGGCAGCCGCGGCAGCGGCAGGTCCAGCAAGCCGTCCTCGTCCTGATAGACCATGCGGCCGTTCTCCTCGAAGGCGAGGAAATCCTGACCGTAGACGACGGTCGGACAGTCGAGCCGCTCGGCGGTCTCGATCAGCACCTCGAGCGCCGTCTCGCTTTCCTGCGCGCCGATCACCACCGGGCAGCCACGTTTCATGATGCCGGCCTTCTCGGCAGCAATCACCTCGACCCGGTCGCCGAGATAGGCTTCGTGGTCCAGCGACACCGGCATGATCACCGACACCGCCGGCCGCGTGATGACATTGGTGGCGTCGAAACGGCCGCCGAGGCCGACCTCGATGATCGCAGCTTCGGCCGGATGCTCGGAGAACAAGATGAAGGTGACGGCGGTGAGGATTTCGAAGACGGTGATCTTCTCACCCTTATTGGCCTTGGCGACGCGCGCGATGGCCTCCGCGAAGACCTTGTCGTCCACCAGCCTGCCGCCGCCCTCGGCCGCCAGCCGGTAGCGCTCGTGCCAGTTCACCAGATGCGGCGAGGTGTGGACATGGACCAGATGACCCGCCGCCTCCAGCAGCGCGCGCGAGAAGGCGGCGCAGGAGCCCTTGCCGTTGGTGCCGGCAATATGAATGACCGGCGGCAGCCGGTCCTGCGGATTGCCGAGACGGTCGAGCAGGCGGGTGATGCGGTCCAGCGAAAGGTCGAAGCCTTTCGGGTGGAGTGTCATCAGATGTTCGATTTCGCGATCGGCGGCGAGCGTTGTCATGGCGGAATCCTAGCGCATGACCCCGAAAACCGGAAATCGGTTTTCGGAAAGGATCATGCGCAAATAGCTACTGCGCACCACGGCTGGCGCGCAATCGCGGTTCGCGGCGAACTATGTCGCGTCAGGCCTGCGGCCGCGCCTCGGCATTGATAACCGCCGGCGGCAGGATGTCCTGCTCCGCCGGCTTCTCGGCCGCCGGCACCTTGAGCAGCATCTTCAACAGCCGCGCGGTGGTGGGGCGCATCTCCAGACGGGAGACCACCATGTCGACCATGCCATGCTCCATCAGGTATTCGGAACGCTGGAAGCCGTCCGGCAGCTTTTCCCGAATTGTCTGCTCGATGACGCGCGGGCCGGCAAAGCCGATCAGCGCGCCGGGTTCGGCGATATGCACGTCGCCCAGCATGGCGTAGGAAGCCGTGACGCCGCCGGTCGTCGGATTGGTGAGCACGACGATATAGGGCAGGCCGGCTTCCTTCAGCCGGTCGACGCCGACCGTGGTGCGCGGCAGCTGCATCAGGGACAAAATGCCTTCCTGCATGCGGGCGCCGCCGGAGGCGGCGAACAGGATCAGCGGCCGCCTGCGCTGCAACGCCGCCTCAAAGGCGTGCACGATCGCATCGCCCGCCGCCATGCCGAGCGAGCCACCCATGAAGGCGAAATCCTGCACCGTTACCACCACCGGCAGCCCTTCGATGGTGCCGACCGCGTTGAGGATGGCGTCCTCCAGCCCGGTCTTCGTCTTCGCCTCTTTCAGGCGATCGGTGTAGCGCTTCTCGTCGCGGAACTTCAGCGGGTCCTGGACGACCTTGGGGTTTTCCAGCGTCTCGTATCTGCCGTCGTCGAAGAAGTATTTCAGCCGCTCCCTGGCCGAGATCTTCATATGGTGGCCGGAGGACGGGATGACGAACTGGTTGGATTCAAGATCCTTGTGAAAGACCATCTCGCCGGTCTCGGGATCCTTGATCCAAAGGTTTTCCGGCATGTCGGTACGCCGGCCGAGCATCGAATTGATCTTCGGGCGAACGTAATTGGTGATCCAGTTCATGGCTTCGGCTCCTGTCCTGGAAAAGACCTGGAGCAATTCCAGGAAAACTGTTTGGCGGTTTTCCGTCCGGAACTGCGTAACAACAAATAGTTGGACTATTCGGCGGCAGCAAGGCGGGCCAAGCGCACGCCCTGGGCAAGGCCGCTGACCAGAGTGGCGACGGCTTCGGCCGGATCGGCGGTCTTCTCCCCCTTCGGCCCCAGCACATTGGCGATCGCGTTGACGATCGCCGTGCCGACGACGACGCCGTCGGCCGAAGCGCCGATGATGCGGGCCTGCTCGGCGGTCTTGACGCCGAAGCCGACGCAGATCGGCAGCGCGGTGTGGCCCTTGATGCGCTTGACCGCCGCCGCCACCTTGGCGGTGTCGGCAAGCGCGGAGCCGGTTATGCCGGTCATCGAGACGTAATAGACGAAGCCTGAAGTGTTCTCGAGCACCTTGGGCAGGCGCTTGTCGTCGGTGGTCGGCGTCGCCAGGCGGATGAAGTTGACGCCGGCCTTCAGCGCCGGGATGCAGAGCTCCTCGTCCATTTCCGGCGGCAGGTCGACGACGATCAGCCCGTCGATGCCGCTGGCCTTGGCATCAGTGAGGAAGCGATCGACGCCGTAAATGTAGATAGGGTTGTAGTAACCCATCAGCACGATCGGCGTCTCGTCGTCGCCGGCGCGGAATTCGGCCGCCATCCTCAGCGTCTTGACCAGCGTCTGGCCGCCCTTCAGCGCCCTCAAGCCCGCCGCCTGGATAGCCGGGCCGTCGGCCATCGGATCGGAGAAGGGCATGCCGAGCTCGATGATGTCGCTGCCGGCGCCCGGCAGCGCCTTCATGATGGACAAAGAGGTGTCGTAGTCAGGATCGCCGCCCATGAAATAGGTGACGAGGGCCGGGCGGCCTTCGGATTTGAGCTTCGCCATGCGGCGGTCGATGCGGGTGGTCATTGTCAAATCTCCATGCCCAGCATCTTGGCCACCGTATGCACGTCCTTGTCGCCGCGGCCGGACAGGTTGACGATGACGATCTGGTCCTTGTCCATCTTCGGCACGATCTTCATCGCGTGCGCGATGGCGTGGGCGGATTCCAGCGCCGGGATGATGCCCTCGACGCGGGTGGTCAGCTGGAAAGCCTCCAGCGCCTCGTCGTCGAGGATCGGCACATATTCGACGCGGCCGCTATCGCGCAGCCAGGAATGCTCCGGCCCGACGCCCGGATAGTCGAGGCCGGCCGAGATCGAATGACCGTCGAGGATCTGGCCGTCCGAATTCTGCAAGAGATAGGTGCGGTTGCCGTGCAGCACGCCGGGAGAGCCGGCACTCATCGAGGCGCAGTGCTCGACGCCGTCCAGGCCGCGGCCGCCGGCTTCGACGCCGATGATGCGGACCTCATTGTCGTCGAGGAAGGGATGGAACAGCCCGATGGCGTTGGAGCCGCCGCCGACCGCGGCGATGATGGTGTCCGGCAGCCGGCCTTCCTGCTCCAGCATCTGGGCGCGGGCTTCCGTGCCGATCACCGACTGGAAATCGCGCACCAGCTCCGGATAGGGATGCGGACCGGCGGCGGTGCCGATCAGGTAATAGGTGTCCTCGACATTGGTCACCCAGTCGCGCAGCGCCTCGTTCATGGCGTCCTTCAGCGTGCCGTGGCCGGCGGTGACCGGCCGCACCTCGGCGCCGAGCAACTTCATGCGAAAGACGTTGGGGCTCTGGCGGGCGACGTCGGTGGCGCCCATGTAGACCACGCAAGGATAGCCAAAGCGCGCCGCAACGGTTGCCGAGGCGACGCCGTGCTGGCCGGCACCCGTTTCGGCGATGATGCGTTTCTTGCCCATGCGCTTGGCAAGCAGGATCTGGCCGAGGCAGTTGTTGATCTTGTGCGAGCCGGTGTGGTTCAGGTCCTCGCGCTTGAAATAGACCTTGGCGCCGCCCCCGAGGCCCTTCGCGGAGGAAACCTCACGAAGATGTTTCGTCAGGCCTTCGGCGAAATAGAGCTTCGACGGCCGCCCGGCATAGTGGGTCGACAGATTCTGCAACTCGGCCTTGAACTCCGGATCGTTCTTGGCCTTGTTCCACTGCTCTTCCAGATCGAGGATCAGCGGCATCAGCGTCTCGGCGACGAAGCGGCCGCCGAAAATGCCGAACATGCCCTGCTCGTCGGGCCCGGTGCGGAAGGAATTGGGCATAGCCGGCTTGTTCATCGCCGATCTCCTGGTTTGAAAGAGTTCTTCAGGCGGCGCGATCGTCGCGCGCGGTCCTTACGGCCCGGAAAAACTGCTCGATCAGCGCCGGATCCTTGACGCCCGGAGCGCTTTCCACGCCCGACGAGATGTCTATTCCGGGCGGATTGGCCAGTCTCAGGGCATCGCCGACATTGGCGGCGTTGAGCCCCCCGGAAAGCATGTAATCGAGCCCGGCGTCAAGGCCGGTAAGGATGCGCCAGTCGAAGGCGACACCGTTGCCGCCGGGCAATTGCGATCCCTTGGGCGGCTTGGCGTCGAACATGAAGCGGTCGGCAATGCCGATATAAGGCTTTATCCGCTCGATATCCGCCGCTTCGCTGACCGAAAGCACCTTCATCACCGGCAGGCCGTAGCGGGACTTGAGCTCCGCCACCCGCGCCGGCGTCTCGGCGCCATGGAGCTGCAGCATGTCCGGCTGCATCCCGGCGACGATCTCGTCGAGGAAAGCATCATCGGCGTCGACGGTGACCGCAACTGCCTTGGCCCTGCCGGTGGCAGCTTGGCGCAGGCGGCCGGCCTCGGCCGGCTCGACATAGCGCGGGCTTTTGGCAAAGAAGATGAAGCCGACATGGCTAGCGCCGCCGGCAAGGGCAGCAGCCATCGCGGCGTCGGTCTTCAATCCGCAGATCTTGATGTCGAGCGTCATGCCGCGGGATTGGCACGAAACGGGCGAAGAGTCGAGAAAAAGCATGCTGTTGCCGGATGATCAGAAAGCGCTAACTTGAATTCAAGGCAATGCAGGCGGGAGCAGACAAAATGGCCGACCAGACTGTCGCCGAACTCAGGCAGAAAATCGCGCAGGCGCGCGAGGTGATCGCGCATCTGATGGAGAAATCCGACTTCAACGGCGCCGAGGCGCACCGGGCGCTCGAATATTTCGGCAGCGACATCTTCGACCGCAATTTCTTGCCGTGGCCGCATCAGGGCGAGGAAGGGCTGCGGCCGGAGGAGCTCAACGCGGCGAATGACGATTGAGCGGTTTCGTAGGTCGATGCGACCGTGCCGTCGTCATCCTCGGGCGGAGCAAGGAGCGAAGCGACGCGGCGCAGACCCGAGGATCCTGTGTGTTGGCCGAAAGGTGCGATGACGAAGAATAAACGCCTTCTGGGACGTCTTGTTGGAGGCATCACGACTTCTGGACCGCTGCAAACGCTTACACGTCACGGCATGGATCCCAGGGTCTCCGCGACAGAGCTTCTCTCCTGCTTCGCCCTGGGATGACGAAGTTCGGGCGGATTCGTCAATCTCTAACGTTTGCGCCAAGGCACGCGGCCTTTGCACCGCCGCGGCCAGCCCTACTCAAACACAATCGCCTGCAGCGCCCCGCCGTTGCGCTTCAGCCAGTCCTTGCAGCGGTCGGTGTCGGGGCAGAGCTTCTCGCATAATTTCCAGAATTTCGGGCCGTGGTTCATCTCTTTCAGATGCGCGACCTCATGCGCCACCAGGTAATTGATCACCGGCGGCGGCGCCATCATGATGCGCCACGAGAAGGAGAGATTGCCCTCCGAGGTGCATGACCCCCAGCGGCTGGAGGTATCCTTGTAACGGATCGCCTTGGCGCGCTTGCCGATCGCCTCGGTGTGCTTGACCACCAGCTTCTCGATCTCGCGCTTGGCCTCGCGCTTGAGGTAGTCGGCGACGCGGCGCGGCAGGTGCACGCGCTCGCCATGCACGATCAGCAACGGGCCGCGATCGTCGCGGGCGATGGTGACGGTGCCGCGCTTTGCCGGCTCATGGACGATGCGGTGCGGCACGCCGCGGATCGGAACCTTGATACCGGGCCGCACCTGCGGCCGCATCGGCACCTTGGCCAGGCGTTGCTCCAGCCAGTCCTGGTGGCGATCGAGAAACTTCTCCACCTCGCCGCGGCGCAAACCGGGCGGCACGGTGATGCGCAGGCCCTGGCCGCCGGAATCGATGCGCAGCGTCAGCCGCCTTGCCCTCGCGCTCTCGACGATCTTGAGCGGCAGCGTGCGGCCAGCGACGCAATGCTCGCGCTCGACGACGGGCGCAGGCTTGGACTTGGTGAGATTGCGAAAGAAGCCGAGGGACATGGCTGGACGATACGCGATTCGAGAAAAACGGCCAGTGGAACGAAGTCACATGAAGAACAAAAAAGAAACGGCGCCGCTTTGCGCGACGCCGCGTATCATACCGGGCCTGTCCCTACAGCGCCGCGCGTCCTGTCGGACGCGCAAAGGACGCTGTAGCACTCTAAGGTTGCGCATGATCCTTTCCGAAAATCGGCGTCGATTTTCGGGGTCATGCGCACGGCCTTAGTCGTCAAGCAGGTTGGTGCCCTTGTCGTGATTTGGGTCGTGATTTGGGGCGGTCTTTCCAGTCGTCTCGTTCGTGGCGGTCGGCGCGGTCCGCTTGTTGCGCTCAGCCATGAAGCGGTCGAACTCTTCCTGGTCTTTGGCGCGGCGCAGCTCGCGGGCATATTCGTCGAACTCGGTCAGCATCTCGTCGAGCTTGCGGCGCTCCTCGGCGAGGCGCTCCAGCTCTTTCTCGCGCCAGTCGTCGAAGGCGACGTTGCCTGTGCGGGACGAGCCGTGGCCCCAGCGGGCGGCCTTCTCGGAGCTGCGGCGGCAGCCGGCGAAGATGCCGTCGGTGGCGCGGTTCACGTCGCGCTTGAAGCCCTCGAGCCGGTCGCCCCAGATGATGTAGGCGAGCATGGCGAAGCCGAGCGGCCAGAACACCATGAAGCCGATCACCATCAGCGCGATGGTGGCCGGCGTCCAGGCCGGACGGATCAATGCGGTTGTGTTCATTTCTCCCAATCCTTCCATTGGAGACAGCCAAACCGGCTGCGTGGAATCGAAATGGGAAGGCAAAATCGGCGATTCAAGGCAAATCCGGCCAAAACCGGCGAAGCATCTGAAATGATTATCGCTTTTTGAGATTTTCGAGGAAAAGCACTGCCATTCCGGCAACCAGGCCCCAGAACGCCGCGCCGACGCCGGACAGCGTGAGCCCCGAAGCGGTCACCGCAAAGGTGACCGTGGCCGGCATGCGCTCGCCCGTGTCGTGAAGGGCGATCGATAGCGCGTTGGCCAAAGGCGCCATCAGCGCCAGTCCAGCAACCAGCACGATCAGGCTCTGCGGCAGGACGGCGAAAAGCGCCACCAGCGAAGCGCCGAAAATGGCGAAGACCAGATAGGCGAGCGCGTAGAACGGCCCGGTCTTCCAGCGCTCGGCGAGGTCCGGATGGACATCCGGGCCGGTGCAGATCGCCGCCGAGATCGCCGCCAGATTGGTGGTCGAGGCGCCGAACGGCGCCGAGAGCAGCGAAAACAGGCCGGTGACGCCGATCAACGGGCCGGGCTCCGGGTGATAGCCGGCGGCTTTCAGCACGGCGAGGCCGGACAGGTTCTGCGAGGCCATGGTGACGAGGTAAAGCGGCAAGGCCAGCCCAACGATCGCCGAGGCGCTGATCTGCGGCGCAATCAGCGTCAGCGCCGACAGTTCCGGCGCCGGCAGGCCGCCGACGCGGCCCGTGAGGAAAGCGGCGAGGCCGCCACCAATTAGCACCACCAGCACCGACAATGCCGGATTGAACAGCCGGATGACGAAGAAGGCCGCGATCAGCGGCAGGATCAGCCACGGATCGGAAGGGATGGCCTTCACCGCGCTGATGGCGAAGCCGACCAGGATGCCGGCCAGCATGCCGGACGCGACCGAGGCCGGAATCATCGCGATCAGCCGGGTCAGCGGCTTGAACAGGCCGGTGGCGATCAGAAGGATGCCGGTGACGATGAAGGCGCCGACGGCTTCCGGCATGGTGAAGCCGCTGGAGGCGGCAATCAACGCCAGGCCCGGCGTCGACCAGGCGGTGATGACCGGCATCTTCGTGCGCCAGGAAAGCCACAGGCATTCGATCGCCATGGCCAGGCAGATCGCCGTTACCCAGCTCGCAGTTTCGATCTGGCTGGCGCCGACCGTCTTGGCGGCGGCAATGACGACGGCGAGCGTGCCGCCAAAGCCGACGATCGCCGCGACGAAGGCGGATATCGGGATGGAAATGCGCATGCTTACGAAACCCGCTTGACCAGGTCGCCGACGGCGCGCTTGAGCATGTCGAGATCCTCGGGGCGGGACAGGCGATGATCGCCGTCGGGGATCAGCGACAGCGTCACGTCGTCGGCCGGCAAGAGTGCGGCGAGCTTCAGCGCATGGCCGGACGGCACGTCGGGGTCGGCCAGGCCCTGCAGGATGTGAACCGGGCAGTGGGTGTCGATCGGCCCGGTCATCACCCGGTTCGCCCTGCCGTCCTCGATCAGCGCACGCGTGTAGACATAGGGCTCAGCCGAATAGTCGGACGGTTCCTCGAAAAATCCCTTCTTCGAAAGGTCGCGCTTCTGCGCCTTGGTCAGCACCGGCTCGATCAGCTCGACCGTAAAATCCGGCGCCGGTGCCAGCAGAACCAGCCCGGCGACGCGATCGTCGCCGGCTTTGCGCAATTCCTGCACCATGCGCAGCGCAATCCATGCCCCCATCGAGGAGCCGACCAGGATCTGCTTGCCCTTGCTGAAGCGGCGAAAGACGGCGAGGCTCTCGGCCAGCCATTTCGAGATCGTGCCGTCGGCAAAATCGCCGCCCGATTCGCCGTGGCCGGAATAGTCGTGGCGCAGATAGGCGCGGCCTTCACTGGCCGTCCAGGCCGACAGCGCCTCGGCCTTGGTGCCCAGCATGTCGGATTTGTAGCCGCCCAGCCAGACGATACCGGGCACGGCACCCGGCGCCTGCCTGACGGCAATCTCTGCCCCGTCGACGTCGATGAAAACTGGCGTGCTGGCGTTCATGACCTTGTCCTTCCGGCCGGTCTTTTGGCACAACCTGTGGTGCTCGGAAAAGTGCTCGCGACCTTTCTTTGCTTGGTGCAGGCGATGGCAGGCTTCAGGGGCAAGCTTTGAGGTGATTTCCTGGCGAGGCTGTGCTATTGACTCCGGCCGCGCGCTCACCACATACGCGCGTCCAAGGATTTGAATCTAAAGAAACCCTGAACGAAACGGCCGAGGAGACCACGACCATTCGCAGACCTTTCAAAGCAGCGGCACCCACCAAGGACGGGCCGCGCTCCAACCGAGACATCCGGGTTCCCCGGGTCCAGCTTATCGACGCCGAAGGCCAGAACCGCGGCGAAGTCTCCATCAACGAAGCGCTGTTGCTGGCCGAAGAGGCCGGGCTCGATCTCGTCGAGATATCGCCCAACGCGCAGCCGCCCGTCGTCAAGATCCTCGATCTCGGCAAGCTGAAATACGCCAACCAGAAGAAGGCGGCGGAAGCGCGCAAGAACCAGAAGGTCATCGAGATCAAGGAGATCAAGATGCGCCCGAACATCGACAGCCATGACTACGAGACCAAGATGAAGGCCGTGCGGCGCTTCTTCGAGGACGGCGACAAGGTCAAGCTGACGCTGCGCTTCCGCGGCCGCGAGATGGCGCATATGGAGCTCGGCATGCAGCTCCTGAACAAGGTGCGCGAGGAAGTGGCGCCGATCGCCAAGGTCGAGGCCGAGCCGAAGCTCGAAGGCCGCCAGATGATGATGGTGCTGGCGCCCCGCTAAAATCCGCCAAAATCATGGTGCAAGGCGTCCCGACGATCGGCGGGGCGCCTGTTAACGATCCGATCGCTCTCAACTCTCGGCGATCGGTTCTCGTCATGGTCAATGAAGTGAAGTCTCCGCCTGCCAGGCAACCAGAAGGTCTTGGCGGCTACCAGCAGATGCGCAGGCTGGTGCTTGCGGTGCTGATCGCGGTGCTGTTCGCGGCGCTGCTCTTCGGCCAATCGACCTTCCCGCCGGGCACGCCGGTCCACGAGTCGATCGAGATGTTCGGCGTGCTGCTAATCTTCCTCGGCATCGTCGGGCGGCTGTGGGCGACGCTCTATATCGGTGGGCGCAAGTCCTCCGAAGTCGTCACCGGCGGACCTTATTCGATCACCCGCAACCCGCTCTATGTGTTCTCGACGGTGGCCGCAGCCGGCGTCGGCGCGCAGATCGGCTCGTTCACCGGGATCGTCCTCTTCGCTGCTCTGTGCGCCGGCGCCTTCCACATCGTCATCCTGCGCGAGGAGAAATATCTCAAGCAGGTGCTCGGCGCCCCCTACGAAGCCTATCTGGCGCGCGTGCCGCGCTTCTTTCCAAAGCTCTCGCTCTACCAGGAAGGCGACACCGGCAGCTTCAAGCCGCGCCTGCTCTTGAACACGCTGCTCGACGGGCTGGTGTTCCTTGTGGCGCTGCCGGCCTTCGAATTGATCGACGGCGCGCAGCAGTCGGGAATGCTGCCGGTGTGGTTCACGCTGCCCTGACCGAGGACAGAGGGCCGCATCGTCTGAGGTGTTGCGCATGGGCGCTCTTTGATCTATAGGACCGCCGTTCCAAGAAAACCGCCCGGCAGGGCATGCCGTGGCGGTTTCATTTGCTTTTCGGGCTTTGGTCGGCCCGAAGCGATATCGGCCCGATTTTGGGCCACCATGAAAGGATAAGCAAAATGCCCAAGATGAAGACCAAATCGGCCGCCAAGAAGCGGTTCAAGATTACTGCCACCGGCAAGGTGCTGTCGGCTGCCGCCGGCAAGCGCCACGGCATGATCAAGCGTTCCAACAAGTTCATTCGCGATGCCCGCGGCACGATGGTTCTGGCTGAACCGGACGGCAAGAAGGTCATCAAGAATTTTCTGCCGAACGGCCTCTAAGCATTTCGGTCCGGAACAGCTTTTGTTTTTACGCAATTCCGAACGGAAAACCGCTGAACACTTTTCCTGGAATTGCTTTTAAGGAGATCATGACATGGCACGCGTAAAGAGAGGCGTCACCGCCCACGCCAAGCACAAGAAGGTCCTGAAAGCCGCCAAGGGCTTCTACGGCCGCCGCAAGAACACCATCCGCATCGCCAAGCAGGCGGTGGAGAAGTCGCTGCAGTATGCCTATCGCGACCGCAAGAATCGCAAGCGCTCGTTCCGCGCGCTGTGGATCCAGCGCATCAATGCGGCGGTGCACGAGCACGGCCTGACCTATGGCCGCTTCATCGACGGCCTCAACAAGGCCGGCATCGAGATCGACCGCAAGATCCTTTCGGACATGGCCATCCATGAGCCACAGGCTTTCGCCGCCTTGGTGGCCAAGGCCAAGGTCGCGCTCGAATATCTGAAGAACACCACGCCGAATGCTTTTGAGAGCGCTGTAGCCTAACCAGCGCCTTCCCAAGCATATTCGACACTTGATTTGGGAAACCCGCGCTGGCAGGGCTGGCGCGGGTTTTTCTTTGCTTCCACTCGGGTCCGGAACATGAGCGACATGGAAACTCTCGAAAATTCCCTGATGGCCGACATCGCGGCGGCGGCCGACGAGCAGGCGATCGAGGCGGTGCGCGTCTCGGCGCTGGGCAAGAAGGGCTCGGTCTCCGAAATGCTGAAGACGCTTGGCGCCATGAGCCCCGAGGAACGGCAGGTCAAAGGTCCGGCGATCAACGGGCTCAAGAACCGCGTCACCGAGGCGCTGACGGCGCGCAAGGCGGAGCTGAAGGACGTGGCGATCGCCGCTCGCCTCGCGGCCGAGACGGTCGACGTGACGCTGCCGGTGCGCCAGTCGCCGGCCGAGCGCGGCCGCATCCATCCGATCAGCCAGGTGATCGACGAGATCGCGGCGATCTTCGGCGATCTCGGCTTCTCGATCGCCGAAGGTCCGGACATCGAGACAGACCATTACAACTTCACGGCGCTGAATTTCCCGGAAGGCCACCCAGCGCGCGAGATGCACGACACCTTCTTCTTCCAGCCGGACGAGAAGGGGGAGCGCAAGCTGTTGCGCACGCATACCTCGCCCGTGCAGATCCGCACCATGGAGCAGCAGAAGCCGCCGATCCGTATCGTCATCCCCGGCAAGACGTACCGGCAGGATTCGGACGCCACGCACTCGCCGATGTTCCATCAGGTCGAGGGGCTGGTGATCGACAAAACCGCCAACATCGCCAACATGAAGTGGGTGCTGGAGGAGTTCTGCAAGGCCTTCTTCGAGGTGCCGAGCGTCAAGATGCGCTTCCGTCCGTCCTTCTTCCCGTTCACCGAGCCCAGCCTCGAGGTCGACATCCAGTGCGACCGCTCGCGGCCCGGCGAAGTGCGCTTCGGCGAAGGCTCCGACTGGATGGAGATCCTGGGCTGCGGCATGGTGCATCCCAACGTGATGCGTTACGGCGGGCTCGACCCCGACGAGTACCAGGGCTTTGCCTGGGGCATGGGCATCGACCGCATCGCCATGCTGAAATACGGCATGCCGGACCTGCGCGCCTTCTTCGACGCCGACGTGCGCTGGCTTACGCATTACGGCTTCCGGCCGCTCGACCTGCCGACGCTGTTCGGGGGACTCTCGACATGACCGCTCCCCACACCGGGGGCTGCCGCTGTGGCGCGGTGCGGTTCGAGGCGTCGGTCGAGCCGCACCATATCAGCTATTGCCATTGCAGCGACTGCCGGCGCGCGAGCGGCGCGCCGGTGTCGGCCTTCGTCGGCTTCATGGCCGATCAGATCACGCTCGATGGCAAATCGCTGAAGGCCTACCGGAACGGCCCGGTGGAGCGATCGTTTTGCGGCATCTGCGGCTCGCCGATCGCCTATACCGACGAGCGGCTCGCCAACCAGATCTATTTCATGCTCGGCGCCATGGACATGCCGGCCTATTTCCGGCCGACGCTACATGCGCACGTGCGCGAGCAGCTTCCATTCCTGCATATGCCGGACGACTTGCCGCGCCATCTCAGAACCAGCGTGCCCAGACCGGACAAGCAAAGACCGGACAGGCAAAGACCAGACGGAACAAAGTCATGAAATTCACCCTCTCCTGGCTCAAGGACCATCTCGAGACCGAGGCCTCGCTTGCCGAGATCGTCGAGCGGCTGACCGCCATCGGCCTCGAAGTCGAGCATGTCGACGACAAGGCGGGCCTGAAGCCCTTCGTCATCGCCAAGGTGCTGACCGCGGTCCAGCATCCCGACGCCGACCGGCTGCGCGTGCTCACCGTCGACACCGGCGACGGCAATCCGCCGGTTCAGGTGGTGTGCGGCGCGCCGAATGCCCGCGCGGGCCTGATCGGCGCTTTTGCCGCGCCCGGCACCTACATTCCCGGCATCGACGTGACGCTCTCGGTCGGCAAGATCCGCGGCGTCGAGAGCCATGGCATGATGTGCTCCGAGCGCGAGCTGCAGCTTTCGGACGAGCATAGCGGCATCATCGACCTGCCTGAGGACGCGCCGGTCGGCACCAGCTTCGCGGCCTACGCGCATCTCGACGATCCGGTGATCGAAATCAATCTGACGCCGAACCGGCCGGATGCGACCAGCGTCTACGGCATCGCGCGCGATCTCGCGGCGAGCGGCCTCGGCCGCCTGGTGGGCGGGGCGATCATGCCGCATGCCGGCAACGGCCTGTGCCCGGTCAAGGTCACGATCGAGGCGCCGGAACTTTGCCCCGGCTTCGCGCTGACGCTGGTGCGGAGCGTGAAGAACGGCCCGTCGCCGAAATGGCTGCAGCAGCGGCTGATTGCGATCGGGCTTCGGCCGATCAGCGCGCTGGTCGACATCACCAACTACGTCACCTTCGACCGCGGCCGGCCGCTGCATGTCTTCGACGCCAACAAGGTTGCCGGCAACCTCGTGGTGCGCCGCGCCAAGGATGGCGAGAAGGTACTGGCTCTCGACGGCCGCGAATACACGCTGACGCCGGAAATGTGCGTGATCGCCGACGACAACGGCGTCGAATCGATCGCCGGGATCATGGGCGGCGAGCATTCGGGCTGCGATGAGAATACCACCGACGTGCTGATCGAATCCGCGCTTTGGGATCCGATCACCACCGCCCGCACCGGCCGCACGCTCGGTATCATCAGCGATGCGCGCTACCGCTTCGAGCGCGGCGTCGACCCCGAGTTCATGGTGCCGGGCGTCGAACTGGCGACCAAGCTGGTGCTCGACTTCTGCGGCGGCACGCCGAGCGAGATCGAGGTCGCCGGTTATGCCGGTCACAAGCCGATGATCGTGTCTTTCCCGATCTCGGAAGTGAAGCGGCTGACCGGCATCGAGGTGCCGAAAGAAGAAGCGCTCGGCATCCTCACCCGGCTCGGCTTCGAGCCGCAGGGCTCGGGCGACATTGTCAAGGTGAAGGTGCCGTCGTGGCGGCCGGATATCGACGGCAAGGCGGATCTGGTCGAGGAGGTGATGCGCATCCACGGCGTCGACAACATAGCGCCGCAGCCGCTGACCTCGCATGACGCCGTCAACGGCAAGATCCTGACCACGCTTCAGGTGCGCACCCGCGCGGCCAAGCGCGCGCTTGCCGTGCGCGGTATGATGGAGGCCGTCACCTGGTCGTTCATCCCGGCTAGGCACGCCGAACTGTTCGGCGGCGGCCAGACCGGGCTCAAGCTCGCCAATCCGATCGCCGCCGATATGTCCGACATGCGGCCTTCGCTGCTGCCGGGGCTGATTGCTGCCGCACAGCGCAATGCCGACCGAGGCATCGGCGATGTGGCGCTGTTTGAGGTCTCCGGCATCTACGAGGGAGACGCGCCGGAACAGCAGCGGCGTGCGGCCGCCGGCGTGCGGCGCGGCACGGCGAAGCTCGACGGCTCCGGCCGCAGCTGGGCCGGCAATTCCGAACCGGTCGGCGTGTTCGATGCCAAGGCCGACGCGATCGCGGCGCTGGAAGCCTGCGGCGCGCCGGTCGACCGGCTGCAGATCGAGCCCGGCGGCCCGGCCTGGTACCATCCCGGCCGCTCCGGCACGATCAAGCTCGGACCGAAGACGGTGCTCGGCACCTTCGGCGAATTCCACCCGAAGACGCTTGCTACGCTCGACGTTTCCGGCCCTTTCTGTGGCTTCGAGGTCTATGTCGATGCCGTGCCGGAGCCCAAGGCCAAGCCGACGCGCACCAAGCCGAAGCTGGAGCTTTCGCCCTTCCAGGCGGTGAAGCGCGACTTCGCCTTCGTCATCGACAAATCGGTCGAGGCCGGCACGCTGGTGCGCGCGGCGCTCGCCGCCGACAAGAAGCTGGTCACTGGCGTGTCGGTGTTCGACGTCTTCGAGGGCGCCTCGCTCGGCGCCGCCAAGAAGTCGATCGCGATCGAGGTCTCGATCCAGCCGGTCGAAAAGACGCTGACCGACGAGGATTTCGAGGCGCTCGCAAAGCGCATCGTCGAGAACGTCAGGAAGCAGACGGGCGGCGTGCTGCGCACTTAGTGGATTGCCGGCAGGTGGCGAATCGCCCTTCAAAGGGCGATGCACCATCTCCGCTACTCGGGCCTTCCGTTCGAACAGCAGCGCGCGGCCTTCCTCGCCATCGTCGCGGCCGACCCGCTGCTGGCTGAAACGCTGGCGCGGGTGCGTGAACTTGCGCTGCCGGACTGGCTGCTGGTTTCCGGCGCGCTCTACAACAGCGTCTGGAACCATCTGACCGGCAAGCCGCCGGGCTACGGCATCAAGGATGTCGACCTGTTCTATTTCGACGACGCCGACCTCTCCTATGAGGCCGAGGATGCGGTGATCCGCCGGGCGGAGGCGCATTTCGAGGGGTTGGCGCTGCCGGTCGAGGTGCGCAACCAGGCGCGCGTGCATCTGTGGTATCCGACGAAGTTCGGGCAGGAATGCCCGCGCTATGTGAGCTCGAGCGAATCCGTCAGCTATTTTGCCTCGAAGACGCACGCGGTCGGGGTGCGGTACGGCCGCGATGGACAGCTTGAATTGGTAGCGCCGTTTGGGTTGGACGACATCTTCTCGTTCCGGATCACGCCGAATAGGTCGCTGGACAATCGGCGGACGCATGAGGCGAAGGGGTTACGGGCGAGGGAGACTTGGCCGGAGATCACGGTAGTGCCTTGGTAGGAGATGTGGGCGCGAGGCACCCCCTTTGCCCTACCGGGCATCTCCCCCTCAAGGGGGAGATTAGCAGCTTCATCGGTGGCGCTCTTCCTGTAACGTTGGTGATTGGCGAAAGCAGCGGCGATATCCGATCTCGCCCCTTGCGGGGGAGATGGCCGGCAGGCCAGAGGGGGGTGCCTCGCGCCGAGGTCTCACAACACTTTGCATCGCACCGCGCTAGTCAAAAAGGGGCGCCGAAGCGCCCCTCCTCGACCGCCGCTCACCCATTCACCAGCGCCAGCAGATCCTCGGTGTAGCGCTTGCCGACCACCTTGTCGGGCGACAGCGCGTCGCCGATCGCGGCGACCTCGGCGGCGCTCAGCTTGATCGCAGCGGCCGCCGTGTTCTGCTCCAGGTGGCGGATTTTCCGCGCGCCGGGGATCGGCACGATGAAATCGCCCTGGTGCAGCACCCAGGCGAGCGCCATCTGCGCCGGCGTCACGCCCTTTTCCTCCGCCATCTTCTCCAGCACAGCGATGACGGCGTTGTTGGCTTCCATGGCTTCGGCCTGGAAGCGCGGCAGGCCGAGGCGCCAGTCGCCGGCGCCGAGCACATCCGGCTTGGCGATCGTGCCGGTGAGCAGGCCGCGGCCGAGCGGGCTGTAGGGTACAAAACCGATGCCGAGCTCGCGGCAGACGGCAAAGACCTCGTCTTCCGGGTCGCGGCTCCACAGAGAGTATTCGCTCTGCACGGCGGCGATCGGATGCACGGCATGCGCCCGCCGGATGGTCGCCGCACTTGCTTCCGAAAGGCCGAGGGCGCGGACCTTGCCCTCGCGCACCAATTCGGCCATGGCGCCGACGGTGTCCTCGATCGGCACGTTCGGGTCGACGCGGTGCTGGTAATAAAGGTCGATGACATCGGTGCCCAGCCGCTTCAGCGAGGCTTCGGCCACTGCCTTGACATGCTCGGGGCGGCTGTCGACGCCGACCATGCGCTCGGTGCCCGAGCCCTCCTCGGCGATCTTGAAGCCGAATTTGGTGGCGATCGTCACCTTGTCACGCACCGGCTTCAGCGCCTTGCCGAGCAGGATCTCGTTCTCATAGGGCCCGTAGACCTCGGCCGTGTCGAAGAAGTTGACTCCGATCTCGACGGCGCGGCGCAGCGTGGCGATCGCCTCGGTCTCCGGCTGGCCGCCATAGCCGAAGGTCATGCCCATGCAGCCGAGGCCGACGGGGAAGACTTCGAGTTCAGTTCCAAGTTTGCGGGTTTGCATGGCGCATCTCCTTGTTGCGGTGAGGGAGAGATATCGCCTCGCAATGCGTTCGATAATTCTGTCTCTTTTGCACGGCTCGTTCTATAAAATAGATCAATGAGCCGAACCAACCTTTCCCAACTCGCCGTGCTCGCCACCGTCGCCCAATGCGCCAGCTTCCGCGGCGCCGCGCGCGAGCTCGGCATCGCGCCTTCGGCGGTGAGCCATGCGGTATCGAGCCTCGAAGCCCGGCTTGGCGTGCGGCTCTTGGCGCGCAGCACGCGTAGCGTCGCGCCGACCGAGGAAGGCGCACAGCTGTTAGAGCGGCTGCGGCCGGCATTGTCCGAGATCGACCTCGCGCTGGAAACGGCCGTCGAGGCGCGCGACCGGCCGGCCGGCAATCTGCGGCTCACCGTGCCGCGGACGGCCGCGCACCTGACCCTCACGCCCAGGCTCGGCGCCTTCGCCGCCGCCTATCCCGACATTGTGCTGGAGATCGTCATCGAGGACCGCTTCACCGATGTGGTCGAAGGCGGCTTCGACGCCGGTGTGCGGCTCGGCGAAAGCCTGCAGCGCGACATGATCGCGGTGCGCATCGGGCCCGACCTTCGCGGTGCCGTCGTCGGCGCGCCGTCCTATTTCGAGGCGATGCCGAAACCTCGCCATCCGCGCGATTTGGCCGATCACCGCTGTATCCGCTTCCGTTTCTCCAGCGGCATCCTTTACCGCTGGGAGTTCGAAAAGGACGGCGAGGAAATAGAAATCGCCGCGCAAGGGCCGCTGATCCTCGACGAAGATCACCTGATCGCCCAGGCGGCAGTCGACGGCGCCGGTCTCGCCTTCGTCTTCGAGCCCTATGTCCGGGCGCCGCTCGCCGACGGCCGGCTGATCCGCGTGCTGGAGGACTGGTGTCCGTCCTTCGACGGCTTCTTCGTCTACTATCCGAGCCGCCGCCAGATGCGGCCGTCGCTCAGGGCTTTCGTCGATTTCTTCAGGGTCACAGGCTAATGCATGTCGCCTAAAAGTGGGCAGCGGTTTTGGGAGCACAACTGGCCGCCGCCTTTGCGTGATCGCGATTTGAAATTTCCGTTATTCGCCGCCAAGATGCGGGCCGAAATCGCTACGCGGAAAGGCGCCTATGTCCGAGATTGCCCATATAACAGCCGCCATCTTCAAGCGCGCCGGCAAGGCCAAGCGCTTCATCGTCGCCATCGCCGGCCCGCCCGGCTCCGGCAAGTCGCTACTGTCCGGCAGGCTGCATGAATTGCTGCCGGAAGGCACGTCGGAAGTCGTGCCGATGGACGGCTTCCACTATGACGACATCGTGCTCAACCAGCGCGGCCTGCGCGCGCGCAAGGGCGCGCCGGAAACCTTCGACTTTGCCGGCTTCGAGACGCTTTTGAAGCGCATCCGCTCCGGCGAGCCGGACATTGCCATCCCGGTCTTCGACCGCAGCATGGAATTGTCGCGCGCCGCGGCCGCGATCATTTCCGCCGACACCAAGTTCATCCTGGTCGAAGGCAACTATCTGCTGCTCGACGAGGAGCCGTGGTCACGGCTGGCGCCCTTGTTCGATTTCACCATCTTCGTCGATGTGCCGCGCAACGAGCTCGAGCGCCGCCTGATGGAGCGTTGGCGCGGCCATGGCAAGTCCGACGAGGACGCACGTGCGTGGATCGCTTCCAACGACATGCCGAACATAGAGCGCGTGCTGGCGCGCCGCCGCGAGGCGGATCTGGTGATTGGTTAACCTGCTCAATTTTCACTATTTTTGGGCGGGAACCTTAAGAGTTTCGCACCGTTATGCCCCTATCCCGAATTGTCCGGCGCTAAAGCAATTCCAGGAAGGGGTGTAACGGTTTTCCGTCCGGAATTGCGCGAATAACAGGGAACCGTCTGATGGCAACCAAGACCAGAAAACCCGCGCCTGCCAGAAGCAGAGCTAATCAATCCAGAGCCGGTGCCGCTCCGGCAACGGCCGAGCGTTCCAAGGACGCCAAGCCGAGCTTCGGCAAGGCGGCGCCCAAGAAAGTTGTGCCTGGGGCTTCGCACAAAGTCGCCGCGAAGGCCGCCAAGCCTCACAAGCCGGCGGCGAAGTCAGGCCCGATCCGCACCATGGCAACCGTGGCGACCGGCGCGGTGGTAGCCACCGCGCGGCTTGCCGCGTCCGTGCTCGGCCGGGGCACCAAGGCCAAGACGAAGTAGATTTTTTAGCCCCTCGCCGGAATGGTGAGGCCCCTCTGCACGGCGGGCCGAGCGAGGCCGCGCTCCAGCCATGCCGCGACGATCGGGAAATCGTCGAACCCGACGAGGTCGCGCGCTTCGTAGAAGCCGATCAGGTTTCGCACCCAGCCGAGCGTCGCGACATCGGCGATGGTATAGTCGTCATCCATGATCCACCGTCGGCCTTTCAGCCGCGTTTCCAGCACGCCGATCAGCCGCCGTGACTCGTCGCGATAGCGCTCCAGCGGCCGCTTGTCGGCGATCTCGCGCCCGGCGAATTTGTTGAAGAAGCCGACCTGCCCGAAGATCGGGCCGATCGCGGCCATCTGGAAGAACACCCACTGGATCGTCTCGTAGCGCCGGATCGGGTCGGCCGGGATGAGCTTGCCGGTCTTGTCGCTGAGATAGAGCAGGATGGCGCCGGATTCGAACAGCCCGATCGGCTTTCCGCCGGGTCCGTTCGGATCGATGATCGCCGGTATCTTGCCGTTCGGGTTGAGCGACAGGAATTCCGGCGTCCAGCTCTCGTTCTTGCCGATATCGACATAGTGTGGCTCGTAGGCCAGGCCGATCTCCTCCAGCGCGATGGAGATCTTCACGCCATTGGGCGTCGGCGAGGAATAGAGCTGCAGGCGGTCGGGGTGCTTGGCCGGCCAGCGCTTGGCGATCGGAAAGGCGGACAGGTCGGTCATCGGGGGGCTCCGGATGCGGATCGGCGCCGAATGGCGCCCGTGGCGGGTGGGCAAGAATTAGGATCGTGATCCGCCAGGATCAACATGCCGGCAATCGGCTTGCCGTGCACGAAGAGTCAACCAAAGCGACCCGCTAAGACGGAAAGCGGGCTGCCCGGCGGTTGTATCAGATCGCCTTGAAGGCCAGCACCGCATTGGTGCCGCCGAAGGCGAAGCTGTTGCTGAGCGCCACCCGCACCTTGCGCTCGCGCGCCACGTTGGGCGTCACGTCGAGGTCGCATTCGGGATCGGGCTCGCGGAAATTGGCAGTCGGCGGCACGATGCCTTCGCGGATCGCCATGACGCAGGCGATCATCTCCAGCCCGCCCGACGCGCCGAGGCAATGCGCATGCATCGACTTGGTCGAGGAGACGGAGAGCGCGCGCGCATGCTCGCCGAAGACGCGCTTGATCGCCGCCGTCTCGATCTGGTCGTTGGCCTTGGTGCCGGTGCCATGCGCGTTGAGATAGTCGACATCCTCGGGATTGAGCCCGGCATCCACCAGGCAGAAGCGCATCGCCGCTTCCGGCCCCTCGATCGTCGGCGCGACGATGTCGGAAGCGTCGGCCGAGACGCCCGAGCCGGCGATCTCGGCCAGGATGGTGGCGCCGCGCGCCACGGCGTGGTCATAGCTTTCCAGCACCGCCATGCCGGCGCCTTCGCCGAGCGACAGGCCCTGGCGGTCGGCCGAGAACGGCCGGCAGGTGTCGGGCGAAAGCACCCTCAGCGCCTCCCAGCCCTTGAGCACGCCCCAGACCAACGGCGCTTCGGTGCCGCCGGCGACCATGACGTCGGCGCGGCCGAGCCTGATCTGGTCGACGGCGCTAGCAATGGCATGGTTGGCCGAAGAGCAGGCGGAGGTGACGCCGAACACCGGGCCGCGCAGGCCGAGAGTCATGCTGACCTGGCCGGCGGCCGCGCCCGGCATCACCTTCGGCACCGTGAAGATCGCCGCACGATTGCGCCCTTCGAGAAGGATGGCGCGGTAGTTTTCCTCGATCGTCTCGAAGCCGGCGACGCCGATGCCGACGACGGCGCCCATCCGGTAGGTGTTGTCGGCATGCGCGACCAGCCCGGACTGCCGCATCGCCTCGCGCGCCGCAATCACCGCCAGCAGGCTGAAACGGTCCATCGACACAACTTGCTTGCGGTCGATACCGTGATCGGGCAACTCCTTGATTTCGCAGCCAACCTTGACTTTCAGGTCATGCAGGGAAGGATTGTCGATCGGGCCGATCGCCGACCGGCCGGAGCGCATGGCGTCCCATATCGCCGGCGCATCGTTGCCGAGCCCGCATATCCCGCCAATGCCGGTGATGACGACGCGCTTCAGCATGCAGTCAGGCTTTTTTCGCGATCAGTTCGCGAACCGCC
Source organism: Mesorhizobium album (assembly GCF_033977205.1). NCBI lineage: Bacteria > Pseudomonadati > Pseudomonadota > Alphaproteobacteria > Hyphomicrobiales > Phyllobacteriaceae > Mesorhizobium > Mesorhizobium album. The sequence continues at coordinate 109,052 of NZ_JAVIIW010000022.1, forward strand.
TCGACCATGTCGCCGACGTTCTTGAGGTTGCTCCAGGCGTCGACCGTGTTCATCTCGATCTCGATGCCGTATTTTTCCTCGAGATCGAAGATGATCTCGGTCAGTTCCAGCGAATGGATGCCCAGCGTGTTGAGATCCGTGCTCGGCGTGATTTCCTCGCCGCCGGGTTCGGCATGCGCCTTGATCTTTTCGATGATTTCGGTGGTCAGCTGGTCAGCCATTCGGTTCCTTCCCCTGTCGTTTTCCGACGCCAACTGATCAGCGCCCCTTGGTCCCCGGATTCACAAACGTCGTCGCCCCTACCTCGCCAGGCATCGCGTGATCGCTCCAGGGTGGCTCACTCTATAGAAACCGAAACGATGTCAAGCAACAAGCTATATATCGACAAAGCCGCCGGAGTGCTTAACGTTGGCGCCGTGGACATGATCGACGATACCCTGGTTCCCCCGCCTGCCGCCCAGCGTGTTGCCGCGCGAGCCAGGCTTTTCTGCGGCAGGAGCGGCGGCCGGACCCGGCTTCGGCGCCTCTATCAGGACGGATCGGCCAAGATTCGCATGCCGGCGGTGCAAGGCGACCCGCTCGAGGCCGTGCTGATCAACACGGCCGGCGGATTGACCGGCGGCGACCGGCTTGGCTGGGACATCGAGGTCGGCGAGGGCGCATCGGCATCGATCACCACCCAGGCCTGCGAGAAGATCTATCGCGCCGCTTCCGACCGGGCCGAGACGAACGTCAGCCTCACCGTCTGCGCCAACGGCCGCATCGCTTGGCTGCCGCAGGAAACCATCGTTTTCGACCGTGCGGCCTTCGCCCGCACGCTGGATGTGGAGCTTGCGGCGGGCGCGGAGGCGCTGCTCCTGGAGGCGACACTGTTCGGCCGGCTGGCGATGGGCGAACAAACGGTCGACGGCAGTTTCCACGATCGCTGGCGGGTCCGCCAGGATGGCAAGCTCATCCATGCCGAGGATTTTCGCATCGGGCCGGACATCGCAGCCAGGCTCCAGCGTCCGGCGGTGGCCGGCGGCGCGCTCGCCATCGCGACGCTGCTCCTGGTCTCGCCGCGCGCGGAAACCTTGCTGGACACGGCCCGCGCGGTCATTGGTGAGCCCGGCATCGGGGATTCGGGCGGCGCCAGCTTCTGGAGCGTCGGGCAATCTGGCAAGCTTCTTGCGAGGCTCACCGCCGGCGACGGCTACCAGCTCCGCAAGCGGCTGGTTCCGCTTGTCGAACTGCTCAACGGACGGGCGGGCCTGCCAAAATTATGGTCACTCTGATCTCGAATACCGGGAAGAACGCATGAATCTGACGCCGCGTGAAAAGGACAAGCTGCTCATCGCCATGGCGGCGATGGTGGCGCGCAAGCGGCTGGAGCGCGGAGTCAAGCTCAACCACCCCGAGGCGATCGCGCTGATCACCGACTTCGTCGTCGAAGGCGCCCGCGACGGCCGCTCGGTGGCCGAGCTGATGGAGGCCGGCGCGCATGTCGTCACCCGGGCGCAAGTCATGGACGGCATTGCCGAGATGATCCACGACGTCCAGGTCGAGGCGACCTTCCCAGACGGCACCAAGCTGGTGACCGTGCATGAACCGATCCGGTGAGGAGCAACCGATGCTGGAACTCAGGCCCAATTGCGAATGCTGCGACAAGGATCTGCCGCCGGAGGCTGAGGATGCGCTGATCTGCACCTTCGAATGCACTTTTTGCGCTGACTGCGCGGAAAACGTGCTTGGCGGCGTTTGCCCGAACTGTGGCGGCAATTTCGCACCGCGGCCGATCCGGCCGGCGGCAATGCTGAAGAAATATCCGGCCTCGACAAAGCGCGTGCTCAAGGCCGAGGGCTGCGGCGCGCGCAAAGCCGCGTGATCATTGCTAGATTGGAAGGCAGACCCATGATCTCCGCTTCAACGAAACGCACCGCTCTCGCCGCATTCCTGTTCCTGGCCGCGGCGATGCCCGCCTATGCCCATGTCGGCATTGGCACGGCCTCTTCCTTCACGGCCGGCTTCATGCATCCGTTGTCCGGCCTTGACCATATTACGGTCATGATCGCCGTCGGCCTGTGGGCGGCGATGAAGGGCGGCAGGGCGGCATGGGCCTGGCCGCTCGCTTTTGTCGGCGTGATGCTCGCGGGCGCAGCGCTCGCCATGCTGCATGTGCCGGTGCCTTTCGTCGAGCCAGGCATCCTCGCCTCCGTCGTGGTGGTTGGACTGCTGGTAGCGCTGGCGGTCGACCTGCCGATCTCGGCCGGGCTCGCCATCATCGGCGTGTTCGCCTTGTTCCACGGCCACGCGCATGGCACCGAAGTGCCGGAGAATGCCGGTGGGCTGGAATATGTGGCGGGCTTTGCCGTTGCGACGGCGCTTCTTCATGCCGCAGGCATCGCGGCCGCTCTCGGGCTTGGGCTGCGCTTCCGCGGCCTGGCACGAGCCGCAGGTGCTGCCTGCGCGGCGGTCAGCGTCGGCCTCGCCTTCGGCTTGCTGTGAGGCGCGTCATGATCCCGGGCGAAGTGATCACCGCAAAGGGCGAGATCGAGCTGAACAAGGGCCTGCCGACGGTGACGCTCAAGGTCGCCAACAGCGGCGACCGACCGATCCAGGTCGGCAGCCACTATCATTTCTTCGAGACCAACGAAGGGCTGAAATTCGACCGCGAACGTGCCCGCGGCATGCGGCTCGACATCGCCGCCGGCACCGCGATGCGCTTCGAGCCCGGGCAGGAACGCGACGTGACGCTCGTGCCGCTCGGCGGCAAGCGCGAGGTCTATGGATTCCAGCAGAAGGTCATGGGCAAGCTGTGAGGTCCGGCGGCGCGCTCTACTCACTTCGGAGGAGGCTTGGCGGCCGCGTAGATGACGATCTTGCCCGGATTGTCGAATTCGACCGCGAGCACGTCATCGGCGAGCACGCGCCGCGAATCGATGGCATTGAAAAGCAGCGCATTCGCCTCGATCTCCTGGCGCAATTCCGTCACGTCATCCTGATGCTGCTTCACCTTGTTCTCGATCGCCGGCGGCGGTCCGCCTTCGCTGCGGGCGGCATCCGTCAGGAACACGATATCGACGGTATCGAGCTTGGTCGTCTTGCGCACGGTGCCGATATTGTCGCGCGTGCGATCGATCGCCGTGATGACTCTACCGGCCTCCGTCTTCGACAGAACTTCTTCCTGTCGGATATCCGAATCGACGATCATCGCACCAGGCTTGTTGCCCTCCAGAGGCTGCGCCGGGAATGCAGCATACGGGACAGCCGCCGCGAGAGCCGTGGCCAAGGCCGCAGAAGGTATGGAGATTTTGACGCGCAGGGCGTCCGCCATCACTCGCTCCTGACTGAATTTGTGGCGGGGCGAAAAAAGCGAAACGTCCCTTGTCGTGCCGAGGTTCCCTCCAGCTTGCCGCCGGCGGGCCCGGCCCGCCGGCGCTCTTCAGGTTCTTTTACCGCCTTAGCTCGCCTTCTTGGTGATCAGGGTCAGCGCGCCATTGGGCTGCAGGCTGGCCGCGATCACTTGCGCCGAGCTCATTCCCTTGGCTTCGAGCGCGGACTTCACCTTTGGCGTCGCGTCGATCGATTTGCGCAATGTCTGCAGGCCGGCGTCGCCGCGTTGCGCCACGATCTGGTTGACCTGCGTCTGCGTGTCTTTCGGCAATTCCGTGATATCGACGATGCTGACGCTTTCGATCGTCGGCGTCTGGGATTTGGGCGTGGCCGGAGCAGGCGTCGCCGGGGCTGGGCTGGGCTGGGGCGCGGTCTGCTGCTGGGCGCTGGCCGCACCCGCCAGAATCAAGGTGGCGGCGGCGAAAACTATCGTCTTGCGCATGGATATTCCTTCCATCGGTTTGGCGAACGGTCGTTTTGGGCTGACTCGGTTACCTCACCCGCCAAATGGGAACGCAAAGTGTCGCTGAGCGGGTCATTGCGTGACCATTGGATGGCGACAATGTGCGCCCCACGCCCAATCAAACTTACTTTCGGGAGCAATCGCTGATGGCCAGAATTACCCGTGTCGCCTATGCGCAGATGTACGGCCCAACGGTCGGCGACAAGGTGCGGCTCGCCGACACAGAACTCTTCATCGAGGTCGAGAAGGATTTCACCGTCCATGGCGAGGAGGTGAAATTCGGCGGCGGCAAGGTCATCCGCGACGGCATGGGCCAGAGCCAGGTCGCGCGGGCTGAGGGTGCCGTCGACACGGTGATTACCAACGCGCTGGTCGTCGATGCGCTCACCGGCATCGTCAAGGCCGATATCGGCCTGAAAGACGGCCGCATCGCGGCAATAGGCAAGGCCGGCAATCCGGACACGCAGGATGGCGTCACCATCGTCATCGGTCCGGGCACCGAGATCATCGCTGGCGAAGGCAAGATACTCACCGCCGGCGGCTTCGACGCGCATATCCATTTCATCTGCCCGCAGCAGATCGAGGAAGCGCTGATGAGCGGCATCACCACCATGCTCGGCGGCGGCACCGGCCCGGCGCACGGCACCTTGGCCACCACCTGCACGCCCGGCCCCTGGCACATGGCGCGCATGATCCAGTCTTTCGATGCTTTTCCGATGAATATCGGTCTGTCCGGCAAGGGCAATGCATCCCGGCCGGCGGCGCTTGAAGAAATGGTGCTCGCCGGCGCCTGTTCGCTGAAGCTGCATGAAGACTGGGGCACGACGCCGGCCGCGATCGACTGCTGCCTGTCGGTCGCCGACGACTACGACGTGCAGGTGATGATCCACACCGACACGCTGAACGAATCGGGCTTCGTGGAGAATACCGTTGCGGCGTTCAAGGGCCGCACGATCCACGCCTTTCATACGGAGGGTGCCGGTGGCGGCCATGCGCCCGACATCATCAAGGTCTGTGGCCTGCCCAACGTGTTGCCGTCATCGACCAATCCGACCCGGCCCTACACCGTGAACACACTGGCCGAGCATCTCGACATGCTGATGGTTTGCCATCATCTATCGCCGTCGATCCCGGAGGACATCGCCTTCGCCGAAAGCCGCATCCGCAAGGAGACGATCGCGGCCGAGGACATCCTGCACGACATCGGCGCCTTCTCGATCATCTCCTCCGACAGCCAGGCCATGGGCCGCGTCGGCGAGGTGGCGATCCGCTGCTGGCAGACGGCCGACAAGATGAAGCGCCAGCGCGGCGCGCTGCCTGAGGAAACCGGCGACAACGACAATTTCCGCGTCAGCCGCTACATCGCCAAATACACCATCAACCCGGCGATCGCGCACGGGCTGTCGAAGGAGATCGGCTCGGTGACGGTGGGCAAGCGCGCCGATCTGGTGCTGTGGAACCCGGCCTTCTTCGGCGTCAAGCCGGAGATGGTGCTGGTCGGCGGCACCATCGCCGCCGCCCCGATGGGCGATCCCAACGCCTCGATCCCGACGCCGCAGCCGATGCATTACCGGCCGATGTTCGGCGCCTATGGCAAGGCGCTGACCAATTCCTCGGTGACTTTTGTCTCGAAGGCCGCCTTGGATGCCGGCCTGCAGGGCAGGCTGGGCGTGGACAAGGCTATGGTCGCGGTCGAGAACACGCGCGGCGGTATCGGCAAGCATTCCATGGTGCTCAACGACACCACGCCGCATGTCGAGGTCGACCCTGAAACCTATGAGGTTCGCGCCGACGGCGAGCTGTTGACCTGCGAGCCGGCGACCGTGCTGCCGATGGCGCAGAGGTATTTTCTCTTTTAGGCCGATTACGCCTTCCGGTGAACGGGCAAATTCCGTTGCGGCTGGAGTGTGGACCCTGCACTATGCGGTTGAGCAACTGCATAGCGGACAACCATGGCAGCAGAAATCGCCTCTCCCCACGACATCTTTCCGCATATCCGCATCGTCATGGGCATGGTGATCGGCCTTGGCGTTACCCGGCTGCTGTCCGGGCTCGCCCGCATCGTCCAGCATCCCGGCCAGTACCGGCTCTATGCCGTGCATCTCGCCTGGGTCGGCTCGGTTCTCCTTATGCTGGTGCATTTCTGGTGGTGGGAGTTCGGACTCTACGCTCTCCAGTCGTGGACCTTCGGCAAGTACCTTTTCATCATCTTCTACGCCATCACGCTCTTCCTCCTCTGCGCGCTGCTGTTTCCGGATTCGATGCTCGATTACACCAGCTACGAGGATTACTTCTATTCGCGGCGCGCCTGGTTCTTCGGCCTGCTTGGCGCCACCTACCTGCTCGACATCATCGACACGCTGCTCAAAGGTCCGGAGCATTTCGCCCGGTTCGGCAACGAATATCTGATCCGCACGCCGGTATTCGTGGCGCTTTGCCTGGTCGCGATCCTGGTGCGCGACCGGCGCTTCCACATCGCCTTCGTCGCCACCGCCCTCATCTACCAGATATCCTTCATCCTGCGGCTCTTCGACACCATCGTCTGAGCGGCATTGGGCCAACAGGTTGGATGGTTTAGGGTCGAGGAAAAGGCAGGGTTCAACCATGTACAAGGCCGTCGGATCGCGAGGCTCCCGCGTCAGCCGCGTGCTGTGGATGCTCGAGGAGCTCGCGCAGCCTTATGAGTTCGTCGAGGTCAAGCTGCGCTCGCCCGAGGCCTATGCGCTGAACCCCTCCGGCAAGGTGCCGGTCCTGATCGACGGCGAGCTGAAGATCACGGATTCGGCGGCGATCTGCGTTTATCTGGCGGATAAGCATGCCGATAAGGGCATGGGCGCCAGTCCCGGCCTCGCCGGCCGCGCCGAGATCGATTCGTGGATGCATTTCGCCCTGAGCGAGCTGGAAGCGCCGCTGTGGAACAAGCTGCGCCATCGCTTCTTGTTGCCCAAGGAGGTGCGCGTCGACGTCGGCCCTGCAGCCGCGCATGACTTCGCTTCCGAAGTGAAGGCGCTGGACCGCCGGCTCGGCGACAAGCCCTTCGCGCTCGGCGGCCGCTTTTCAGCCGTCGACGTTCTGCTCGGCGACATCGGCGGCTGGGCGCGGAGCGGCAGGTTCCCGATCGACTCCGATCGGGTCAATGCCTATTTCGATCGTGTTCTGCAGCGCCCAGCCCGTGCCCGCGCGCAAGCTAATGGAGGAGCCTTCAAATGAAGCTCGATATCCGCACCGATTTCACCAAATTTCCGCGCGCCGTCTCGGTGCTCCGGGCCAGCGAGGCGGGCGCGGCCGCAGCCTATGACAAGGCGGTGCTTGCCCATGACGAGCGGCATCTGCGCCGCCGCGCCATCGAGACGGCGGGCGGGGGCAAGGTTCTGGTCGACCTGCCCGAGCCGGTGGCGTTGAGCAATGGCGACCGGCTCGTGCTGGAAGATGGCCGCCAGCTCGAGATCGTCGCCGCGCCGGAAGAGGTCTATGACATCCGCGCCCGCGACGCCGTGCATCTGACCGAGCTCGCCTGGCATATCGGCAACCGTCATCTCGCGGCAAGCATCGAGGCGGACCGCATCCTGATCCTGCGCGACCACGTCATCAAGGCGATGCTGGAAGGGCTCGGCGCCACGGTCAGCGAGGTGCTGGAACCGTTCAGTCCGGTGCGCGGCGCCTATTCCGGCCATGGCCACGACCACGGCCATGCGCATGATCATCATGGCCACGACCATCACGATCATGATCACTCGCATGAACATCATGACCACGACCATGGCCACCACCATCACCATGACTGACCAGGCGCCCGGCATAGCGCTGCTGCGCCTGATGGCCTGGCTGTCGCCATCCTTTCCGGTCGGCGGCTTCTCCTACAGCCATGGTCTCGAACGCGCCGTGCATGACGGGCTGATCGCCGACAGCAAAGATCTTGCCGGCTGGCTGGAGACGCTGATCGAGATGGGCTCGGGCTGGAACGATGCGGTATTGTTTACCGAAAGCTGGCGGCGCGCGCGCGACGGCGGCGATCTCACGGAGGTTGCAGCGCTTGCCGAGGCGCTTGCCGGCTCCCAGGAGCGCCACATGGAAACCAAGCTGCAGGGTGCCGCCTTTCTGAAGGCCGCCTCCGCCTGGCCCTGTCCCGCGCTGGAGCGGCTGCCTGCCGATTGCGCCTATTGCGTCGCCGTCGGCGCCATTGCCGGCAGCCACGGCATCGACCTCGCGGAGGCACTAGCCGCCTTCCTGCAGGCCTTCTTCTCCAATCTCGTCCAGGCCGCGATCAGGCTAGGGGTCGTTGGCCAGGGTGACGCCACTGCATTGTTAGCCGGCTTTGAGCCTTTGGCGCTGGTAACGGCTGGTCGCGCCGCCAATGCCTCGCTCGACGATCTCGGCGGCTCCGCCTTCATGTCCGACATCGTCGCGATGAAGCACGAAACCCAATATTCGCGTCTGTTCCGCTCATGATCGTTCTTGCCGTCGTCCTTTCCCTCGTCCTGCTCCTGATCACCACGCTGCATGTATATTGGGGCTTAGGCGGCATCTGGCCGGGAAAGGACGCAAAATCCTGCGCCCGCGCCGTCGTCGGCTTTCGCGGCGTCGAGGAAATGCCCTCGCCCGTCGCGAGCTTTGCCGTTGCCGCATGCCTGGCACTCGCTACACTATGGCCGCTGGCACTTGAAGGCGTCTTTGCCTCGCCCTTCCCCAGGGAGGGCCTTGCCGCCACCGCGTTGATGATCGGCCTCGTTTTCCTCGGCCGCGGCATTGCCGGCTTCACGCCCTGGTGGCGCGGGCTGACGCCGGAGCAGCCTTTTGCCCGGCTCGACCAGCGGCTCTATTCGCCGCTCTGCCTGTTGATCGGGCTGGGCTTTGCAGTCCTTGCAATCTCGGAGTTTCCGGCATGACCCAACCCAACGGACCTCTTCGCATCGGCATCGGCGGCCCCGTCGGCTCCGGCAAGACGACGCTCACCGAAAAACTCTGCAAGGCGCTGCGCGACCGGTTCTCGATCGCCGTCGTCACCAACGACATCTACACCAAGGAAGACGCCTTGATGCTGGCCCGCCTGCAGGCGCTGCCGGAGGAACGCATCGTCGGCGTCGAGACCGGCGGCTGCCCGCACACGGCCATCCGCGAGGACGCCTCGATCAATCTTCGGGCGATCGCCGAGCTGAACAAAAAATTCCCGGATCTCGACATCGTCTTCATCGAGTCCGGCGGTGACAATCTTGCCGCCACCTTTTCGCCGGACCTTGCCGATTTGACCCTCTATGTCATCTCGGTCTGCCAGGGCGAGGACATCCCGCGCAAAGGCGGCCCGGCCATCACCCGCTCCGATTTCCTGATCATCAACAAGAGCGATCTGGCGCCCTATGTGAACGTCAACCTCGAAATCATGGAGGCGGACGCCGCCCGCATGCGCGGCAAGCGGCCATTTGGCTTCACCGATCTGTCGCGCGGCAAAGGCCTGCAGGAGGTGGTCGACTTCATCGTCGAGCATGGCGGGCTGCAATCGGCGCGGCCTGCGGCCTGATCTACCGGTCGTCTGCCCCACTAGACGTTATGACCGTGGTCTGAGCGGCGGCCCGCCCTTAGTCTTTGCAGCTGTTAAGCAAACGGGGGTTGCTTCGGGGAGTGCCCGAGCCGAGCCCCAAGCGAAGAAAG
>NZ_JAVIIW010000023.1:0-116646 GCF_033977205.1 Mesorhizobium album
CAGCGCTTCTTCGGCGTCACCGCGCCTTCCGTCCATCAGATGGTGCTCACCCTCGAGCGCGCCGGATTGATCCGCAAGCAACCGGGCCTCGCGCGCAGCATCGAACTGCTCATCGAACCCGACAGCCTACCCAGGCTACAACCCATCGAAACCGTCAAATCCTCTGTGCAGAGGTACCAGGGCGGAGCAAGGAGCGAAGCGACGCGCGCAGACCCTAGGATCCATGCCGTGACTTGTGAGCGTTGCGACGGTGCAGAATTCTGACAAGCCGCATTCCTCGGCCAGCGTCACGGCATGGATCCTCGGGTCAAGCCGGTCAACCCCGAGGATTGACGCGTTGGCGGAACTGGAGAACCAAGTCCTGAGAACCGTGATCCTTCGCGATCTCTCACCAAAGGAGACAGAAACATGAGCGCAACAATCAAGCTGGGCATCGTCGGCGGCGCGGGCTGGCTGGGCGGGGCCATTGCGGGCGCGGCTGTTTCGACTGGCGTGGTGCGGGCGGAAGACCTTACGCTGTCCTACAGGAGCGCCAAGCCCGACCGCTTCCCGGGAGCCTTCTGGACAGACGACAACCAGGCGCTCGCCGACCGCTCCGATGTCATCATCCTTTCGGTGCGGCCGCAGGACTGGCCGTCGCTCGAGCTCGACGCCAAGGGCAAGCTGGTCGTCTCGGTGATGGCCGGCATCCGGCTTGGCGAGATCGGCGAGAAGCACGACACGCGCCGTGTCGTGCGCACGCTGCCCAACGCGGCGGCCGAGGTCGCGAAATCCTACACGCCGTGGATCGCGAGCGGCGACGCCACCGCGGACGACCGGACCATCGTCCGCGCGATCTTCGATGCCTGCGGCGTCGAAGACGAGGTGGCGACCGAGCGCGACATCGACTATCTCACCGGCCTGACCGGATCGGGCCCCGCCTTCCCTGCCCTCCTGGCTAACGCAATGATGCGCGACGCGATTGCCTTCGGCCTGGCGCCGGATGTCGCGCGCCGCGCCGTCAACACGGTGCTGACCGGAACCGGCCGGCTACTGGAGCTCAAGGACACGTCGCCGGCCGACACGGTGGAAGCCTTCCTCGGCTATCGCGGCACCACCGCCGCCGCGATCGAGACGATGCGCGAGTCCGGCTTCGACGAGACCGTCGCCGAGGGGTTGGCCGCGGCGTTCCTGAAGTCGATCGCGATGGGCAAGGCGTGAGCGGCGCCGGGAAGCGCCGCCAAGTCACTGACTTGGCTTGTTACTGGGGTCGTCCGCCTTGTTGACGTAGGTGATCGCGAAGGGACCCTCACCGTGGACCTGGACGATGGTGCGGCTCGTCGTCCATGCGTAATGATTCATCTGCGCAGGCGCGACACCAAATCCGCCCCGAGTAAGGTGGATGCCCTTGGCCTTGTCGAGCTTGTCGCCCATTCCGATGTGAAAGTCGCCGGAGATCACCGTCACATATTCCGAGGTAGGATGGTTATGCGCCGCGATCGCGTAGTTCTTGGGCATGTCCAACCGGAGAACAAACATGCCCTGCTTCGAAGGGTCTCCCGCGATGACAGCGATTTTGGCGCCGGCGGGAAGGAAGGACGGCGCCGGACCCCATTTGATGGCGCCGGCATTCACCGGCGCCGGCATGTCTTCGGCCAGCAGCGGGCTCGAACTGACCAGCAAGAGCAGCATTGCGGCAGTGGATTTCAACATCTTGTCCTCCTTGGTTGTGCCCTGACACGGCAAGCGTGAGGGAATGCTGAAATTACCACGAATCCTGCGGCGTGGCGTTGGAGACTGCGTGGGTGCATTCGTGGAATCTACGGCTAATCTTTGAGACCGGATCTGTGTGCCTGGCGGCAACGATCCGGGAACTCGCGTTAGCGGGCGGCGGCCATCCGTCCGCCGATTCGAACCGTCGCTCAGGTGGGAGCGCTGCATTGAACCAAATGCATTCATCCTCAACAGCCTGCCCAGAAATTCTTGCAATATTGAGTAAAATTTGCCAAGCCTCGCGCTTAAATTGTATTAGGACATCCTTATTCTCCTCACGTTAAAGAATTGATCGCTGAAATATGATTTTTCTCTGTACTCTATGGCGAATCCTTGGAACGATAACCTGAATTACAAGTTGATCCGGCAGCGATCGGTTGAACACGTATCGACCGATTCAAGCAAGGCTTGCACCAAGAGGAGGGTTTGGTCCGATGACCACCATCGTCAACGCAGTAGGCGTTCCTCTTCCCTATAGTGGATCTTCCACTCACTGGTACTCGGCGGCAGGGGCCGGATCGGACATGTACGGCACCTCCGGAAACGACACCTTCTACGGAGCATCCGGTGTCAATGTCACCATGCACGGCGGCTACGGCGACGACATCTATTACCTCTATGCGGCGGGCAACAAGGTGGCGGAGGCCGGCAGCCAAGGCATCGACACGATCAGCACGTGGATGAACTACACACTCCCTGACAATGTCGAGAATCTCTTCGTCACCCACGCCAACAACTATGCTTTCGGAAATGGGTTGGACAACATCATCACCGCCAAGGCCGACCACCAGACGCTGGACGGCGGCAAGGGCAATGATGTTCTGATCGACGGCGGCGGCGGCTACGACACTTTCATCATCGCGAACGGCAACGGAAGCGACCTGATCGCCAATTTTGTCGCGACCGACACCGTCCGTCTCGATGGCTATGGGTTCATGTCGTTCGACGCCATCCACGCGAACATGATCCAGGCGGGACCGAACGTGATCTTGAATCTCGGAACCGGCGAGATCCTCGAGTTCAAGGATACGACCATCGACAAATTCCAGCCCAGCCAGTTCGAGTTGCCGATCAACAAGGTCGGAATGACGCTGTCCTTCAACGACGATTTCAATACGCTGAGCCTGCACAATAGCCAGGGCGGCACGTGGGACACCAATTTCTGGTGGGGCGCGCCGAACGGCAGCACCTTGACCCAGAACAACGAGCTGCAGTGGTATATCGACGCCAATTACGTTCCGACGAGCTCGGTCCACCCATTCAGCGTCAACAACGGCGTGCTCACCATCACTGCCGCGCAGACGCCGGCGGACATCAAGCCGCTGATCAACAATTACGAATACACGTCAGGACTCCTGACGACGCACGATACCTTCTCGCAGACCTACGGCTATTTCGAGATGCGGGCCGACCTGCCCGAGCACGCCGGCGCCTGGCCGGCCTTCTGGCTGCTGCCGGAAGACGGCTCATGGCCGCCGGAGCTGGACACGGTGGAAATGTATGGCCAGAACCCGAACTCGCTTCTGATGACCGCGCACTCGAACGCGACGGGAACGCACACCACGGTCTCGTCTACGGTGAACGTCATGGATACTGCAGGTTTCCACACCTACGGCGTGCTGTGGACGCCGGACAAGCTTATCTGGACCTATGACGGCGTGCAGGTCGCGGAAGCGGCGACACCGTCAGACATGAACAAGCCCATGTACATGCTGGTCGATCTTGCGATCGGCGGTCAGGCCGGCGCGCCGCCCGATCATCTCGCCACGCCGGCCCAGATGAAGATCGACTACATCCACGCCTATACGCTGGACGCTGTGCAGGCGAACCCCCTGATCATGACCAGCAGCACCAGCCCCAGCACCAGCAGCAGCAGCACCACCACCACGCACAGCATTGCCACGCACAGCTTCGCCGACAGCATGCTGCACCACGGTTCCGAGTTTGGGGGTCACTCGTAAGATTCTGGCGACCGGTTCGATGTCTCGGGATCATGCAGCGGCAGCGGAGATGACCGGGCCGTCGGGCCTGCGCGCGGTCTTCCTGCGCGCCATCGCCGATGTCGGCATCTTTTCGCTGCTGATCAACATTCTGCTTCTGGTGATCCCGCTCTACCTGCTGCAGGTCTATGACCGCGTGCTGCCCTCCTCCAGCGTCGAGACGCTTGTCTATTTGTCGGCCATCGCGGTGCTCGCGCTCGCCTTCCTCGGCTTGCTCGACGCGGTGCGCGCCATCTACACGCAGCGCGTCGCGGCCACCCTCGACAGGAAGGTTGGCGCGAGGACATTCGCCCTTTCGCTGGCGCCCAAATATGCCGGCGGCCTGTCGCCGCTGCGCGACCTCGCCTCGGTCTGCGCCTTCGTCAGGTCGCGCGGCGTGGCGGTGCTGTTCGACCTGCCCTTCGCTCCGGTCTTCCTCGCGCTCCTCTATCTCATCCATCCGGTGCTGTTCTGGGTGACGCTCGCCGGCACGGTGCTGCTCGCTGCGCTGGTCGCGGCCAACCAGCTCGCCATCGGCAGGAACGATGCGCTGTCCTCGGAACGCTCGGCGCTCGCCAGCCACGCCGAGCAGGTCTTTGCCCGCAATGCCGAAACGCTGCGCGCCATGGGCATGGTGGAGAACGCCGCGCGGGTCTGGGGACGGCATGTCGGGGCGGCGCTCACCCTCTATGACCGCTCATCGAGCGCCAATGCGATCTTCAGCGGCGCCTCGCGGACGCTGCGCATGATGCTGCAGCTCGCGATCCTTGGCGCCGGCGCCTGGCTGGTGCTTGAAGGGCAGATGACGGCCGGCATGATCTTCGCCTCCTCGCTGGTGTCGTCGCGCGCGCTGCAGCCGCTCGACCAGCTGATCGTCTCCTGGCGGCAGATCGTCGATGCCAGGCGCGCCTGGAAGCGGCTGGACAAGGCGCTTGCGGCACATCCGGCGGAAGCGCGGAAGCTGGCGCTGCCCGATCCGTCGGGCGCGATTTCGGTGCAGGACGTTTTCTTCATGGCGCCGAATGCCCAGCCCGGCACCGAACCCATCCTCAAGCGGCTGAACTTCGCGGTCCGCGCCGGCGAAGCCATAGCGATCGTCGGCCCGAGCGGGGCCGGCAAATCGACGCTGGCACGATTGCTCGTCGGTGCCGTGCAGCCGACCGGCGGCTCCGTCAGGATCGATGGCGCCGACCTTAGGACCTGGGACGAAAAACAGCTCGGAAAACATATCGGCTATCTGTCGCAGGAGGTGGAGCTCTTTCCCGGATCGATCGGCGACAATGTCGCCCGCTTCGACGCGCAGGCAGAGGATGCCGCGATCGTCGAGGCCGCTCGCTGCGCTGAGGCTCATGAGCTGATCCTCACGCTGCGCGACGGCTACCAGACGATGATCGGCCCCTCGGACAGGACGCTGTCGGGCGGCGAGCGCCAGAGGATCGGGCTGGCGCGCGCCTTCTACGGCAACCCGCGCATCCTCGTGCTCGACGAGCCCAGCTCCCATCTCGACGGCAGCGGCGAAACGGCGCTCGAAGCGGTGCTTGTGGCGGCGCGGGCGGCCGGCGTCACGACGATCGTGATCACGCATCGCCCGTCCATCGCAACGGCCTGCGATCGCGTGATGCTTTTGCGCGGCGGCGTCATCGAGGCCTTCGGCCCGAGCGCCGAGGTGCTGCGGCAGCCTGTGGTCAGCAAGGGCACTCCCGCGCAGCAGGGCACGGTAGTGACCGGGTCGTTCGTCCCGACGATCCGCACGCACGGCATCCGCTTCGGGTCCTAGACGATGACGACCGCGAGCCTTGCCTGGAATGGCCATCCGCGCACCGACATAAGGCGTGTCGCCCTCACCGGCTACGCGGCCGTAGCGCTGCTGATGGGCGGCTTCGGCTATTGGGCGGCCAGCGCGCCGCTCTCCGGCGCGGTGATCGCGCAAGGCACGATCTCGGCGACAGGCGGGAACATTCTTATCCAGCAGCCCGAAGGCGGCATCATCCAGCAGTTGCTGGTCCATGAAGGCGACCGCGTGCAGCAGGGTCAGGACCTGGTCATCCTCGACAAGACAGCCGCGCAAGCCGAGCTCAACCGGCTGACCAGACAGTCGATCGCGCTCAAGGCGAGCATGGCGCGGCTGGAGGCCGAACGCGACGGGCTGGACAGGCTGGCGCCGATCACCGAGGCGGCACCGGCGCCGTTCCAGCAGGATTTCCAGAATCTCATCCGCGAGCAGCAGAAGGAGTTCGATGCCAGGCTCGCCCGGTTCCGGTCGGAGCAATCGATCATGGCGCAGCGGGTCGCCATGCATCGCGAGTCGGTCGTGGGGCTGAATGCCCAGAAGCAGGCGATCCAGCAGCAGTCCGATGTCGTGAAGAAGGAGCTCGGCATCAAGACCGGCCTGCTCGACAAGGGTCTGACCAACCGCACCGAATATTCGCAGCTTCTGCGCAGTGAGGCCGACCTCGTCGGCCAGGCCGGCGCGCTGGAGGCAAATCTTGCCGCAGCCAACACGCAGATCGTCGAAGCCCAGGTGCAGATCGAGCGCCTGACGACGCAGCGCGTCGAAGAAGCGCTGACCAAGCTCGACGAGGTCCGCACCAACCTCGCCGACATCGAGGAGCAAATCGGGGCGGCCGAAGCTGTGCTTCGACGCACCACGATCAAGGCGCCGGCGGCGGGCATCGTGGTGTCTTCGACCTACAATTCGAAGGGCAGCGTGATTGCGCCGGGCGAGAAGATCATGGAGATCCTGCCCACGGCATCGGGCCTCAACGTCGATGCAAGGCTGCGGCCGAAGGACATCGACCAAGTGCGCGTCGGCCAGAAGGCGAAACTCAGGCTGTCGGCGCTCAACACGCGCCTGACGCCCGAAGTGTCGGCCACCGTGACGCAGATCTCCGCCGACCGGCTGGTCGATCAAACCACGCACGAACCCTATTTCCGCGCCAAGCTGAAGATCGCCGACGCCCTGCCGCCCGGCGTCAAGCCCGAGCAGCTCTATCCCGGAACGCCGGTCGAGGCCTTCATCAACACTGGCAACCGGACATTCTTCCAGTATCTCGCCCGGCCGATGATGGATTCCTTCGCGCGGGCATTCGCGGAGAGGTAGCAGCCGGCTCGACAGCCGCTGGCTGTAGCCGTTCCTGCGGACGCGCAACTCCGAGCCCGCTCAACCGGCGCGATAAAGAAGTACGGTAAAAGGAGATAGTCCCTAAGCCTTATTCGGTGCTTGGCCTGCCGAGAGTGCTTTTCTATCCTTCGTCTTTGGTGCGGCATCAGGCCGCCCGCGCGGCGTGCAGCACGGATTTACGGAGAATACAGTCGCGGCGACGGTCGCGCGGCCGGTGGGGTTCAGTGATGAATCATGTGCAGGGCACCCAGACAACATGCCTCCACCGTGACTTCACCTTTATTGAACGATGGTTTTTGCGTCTGCTTCATGGAATGCGAGGCAGGGGACGCGCCCTGTTGTGCCTCATTTCGTTATCCGTCGTTTTGCTGCTGGGATTCCCGGCAAAAAGTCAGTCGACGGCTGACGATAAACTTGCCCCGAGAGACACGATCGAACTACGCGTTTGGCACTGGACTGCGCTGCGCAACGGCGTTGTGGAGGGGTTGCAACTCAACCGAACCTTCAGCATCGACTCGACCGGCAAGCTTGATCTTCCAAACATCGGGAGCATTGCCGCCGCGGGCCTGCGAACTGACGAGTTGGCAAAGCTGATTGCCGATCGGCTGCAAGCCAGGAGCGGCCTGCCTGAGCGGCCGGATACGATCGTCCAACGCATACAGCAGCCGACCGTGGAAACGACGGGTTCGGTAGAGCCCACAGGCAATCAAACAACACCCGAACCGTCGGCCCTTGTCGCAGCCAACGGCAGTTCGTCACCCGCGGCTCCGGAACGCGCCGATATCGAGAAGGAACCGGGCGCGGCACAACCGAGCGGGCCTGCGCCCCCCACATCCGGAGAGCAGAAAGTCAGGGTACCACAGGCACCCGACCAATCTGCGCAAACATTGCCAGGGGAGCATGAGGAGGCGCTGCGTCGAGAATTGGCGGCATCACGAGCGGCGCTAGACGTTATGCAGCGCAACGCGGGCGACGCGAGCGCGCGGGCACGCGCAGCAGCTGACAGCGCGGCTAAGCAGGGAGAAGCGCTAAAAGAGCAACAGCGAGTAGCCGAAGCGCTGGCGCGCGATTTGCAAGCAGCGCGGCGCGTTATCGAAGGCTTGAAGGCCAAAGCCATCCTCTGGGACGGCGAGAAAACCGCTCTGCTTGGAGCGCAGCACTCCATGGAAGCCTCTCAGGCTGGTGCCAAGCGAGCGCTTGATGCGGAGCGGCACAGGGTTGAACTTCTGGAACAAGAACTCACCAAATCCCATCAAACCATCGACGCTCTTAAGACAGGCGCAAATCTGGCTGCGGTCGGGCGGGCCGACGCCATCAAGGGCCGACAGGTCGCCGAGGCCGCGTTGACGCAAGCTGGCGACGCACTCACGCAGGAGCGCGAACGAGCAGATTCCGCCATACGTGACCTCGACAGCGTGCGCAAGGAACGCGACGCCTCAAAGCAGGTCTCGATAGAGTTGAGTGCGGCTTTGGAGCAAGAGCGTGAAAGGGCTACCGGTCTAGCCCGCAGCCTCAGTGCCGCGCGTGGAACAACGGACATCGTCAAGGCTCATGGCGGGCGCCGCACCGTGGGCCTGAAGCGCGCGCCAAAAGTACGTATCCCTGCAAGTCCACTTGCAAGTGCGGCAGGACGCTCGGGGGCCCAACATGCACGCAAACCGGGATCCCCGGACAAACAGAGATCCAAGATCCAAAATCCGCCGCAACCTGATCCGATGGCGACTGAGATTATAGTTCTTCCCGCCGAGTTGCTCCCAACGCAACCACCGGAGCTCGACCCGAGCGAGTGAAGGGGGTGAGCCAAAGCCATGCCGCAGGAGGAGTTTGGCAATGAAGACGTACGCCGCAGCCGCGTTGACGATCGGGATCGCAATCGGGCCTGCCTCGGCTCTTGACGTAAGCGTAGGCGGCCAGGTCGGCGGTCTCGGGGTCGATGCTGGATTGAGCGCCGGTCCGCAAGGCGCCTCTGTGGGGGTGGGCACGAGCGCCGACGGTGTAGGCGCCGCAGGTGTCAGTACCAGCGGCAACCTAGGCGACGTAAGCGGAGGCGTGTCATCGACAGGCATCGGCGTGGGCGACGATCCTTCCGCCGAGAGCAGATCGGCAACCGCCCCCGAGAGCCCGGCCGCAGTCACGACAGCCACTGCTTTGGCCAAGACCACGAGACAAGCCATTATTCTGCCACGCGCCCTTAGGCCTTCCAAAGCAGCTAGCGGCGAGTTCCGGAGGGTCACCAAGGGGTATCCGTTTGGGTTTCTGGCCCCATTGAAAGCAAGACCCGGCACGCCAGCGGCTGTGGTGCGCGCCTGCCGCGCGGCGATCATGAGCGCAGCGATGCCCCATGGCGCTGTGCGTGTTTACGCGGCAAGCGCGGGTCCCTTGCGTCAACGTCGAGGCGGACTTACGGCGCCGATCGAGGTGCGCATAGCCTACAAAAGACGAGGCGGAATTGAAGTCCGGCAGGCGCGCGTCGGCTGTCGACTCGATACGGCGGGGATGGTCACCGCAGTGGTGATATAGCACCAAGCAACCCTGCACTATCAGCGGCGAGGCCGCGCACGGACCCTATTTCCGCGCCAAGCTGAAGATCGCCGACCCCCTGCCGCCCGGCGTGAAGGCGGAGCAACTTTATCCGGGAACGCCGGTCGAGGCGTTCATCAACACCGGCGACCGGACGTTCTCCAATATCTCGCCCGGCCGATGATGGATTCCTTCGCGCGGGCGTTTGCGGAGAGGTAGCAGTTCACGCTTCGGGCGGCCGATGCACGGCTAATACGTCGCGAATATTCTCTTCAGTTCGCGGTGGTCGTGCGTTCTTGCAAGGCCGAGGCCGAGCAGAATTCGCGCTTTCTGTGGCGTCAGGTTGTCCGCTGCAAATATCCCGATGGAGCGATGCCTAGTGCTGTCCAGCGCGCACCCGCTTCCGACGCGGGATGACTGCAAGGCCACCACGCCTTTCGAGATCACCTCCTCGAGTGCCGCTACTTCTGCCGGGGTGCCCATACCCGGCGCAAAGCCGGCAAGCACGATGCCTCTGGCACCGGCAGCCGCGAATGCGCGTATCGCCGTTCCGTCCGAGCCCGCGTAGCTGTAGGCTACATCGACGCGCGGCATCGCCGCGATGTCCGCGACCGAAAACTCACTGTCTAGTGTATGCAATCGTTCCGTTCGGCGATAATAGCAAACCATCTCGCCGTCCGCTTGACCGAGCATGCCGAAATCCGGGGACTGGAAGGCATGCAGGCGGAAAGTCGACCGCTTGCTCACGTCACGCGCTGCATGGATCTCGTCGTTCAGCACGACCAGAACGCCGCGGCCGATTGAATTGGGCGACACCGCAACCCTGATCGCGCTGACGAGGTTCGCCTGCGCGTCCGACGAAATGCCATTGAGCGGCCGCTGCGACCCGACGACAACCAAGGGAATTTTCAGCTTGAGGGTCAGCGAGAGGCAATAGGCGGTTTCCTCCAGCGTGGCGGTGCCGTGGCCGATAACGATGCCCGCGAGCTCTGGATTGTCTTCGGCGAGCTTGGTGCAAAGCGTCGCCAGATCCCGCCAATCGTCCGCGGTCACTGCCGTGCTCTCGACAGTCTTGAAGCGAACCGGTGTAACTCGCGCCAACCCGCCCAATGGCGGCAGCGCTGCGATGATGTCGTCGGCGTGGAGCCTGTGGTCGTTGTTTCCGTAATCCAGGATGTCGAATGCATCCTTGCCAATTGAGGCGATCGTGCCGCCGGTTCCGATGAATGCGACTTCGGGTACTGATATCATGTGCTGCCGGTCGTTCCATCGGAAGAGCCGCCTAGGGCACCCTGCTGCGCCAGGAGGCGATATTTCTGGATCACTGTTTGATAGCGCAAAGGATCAGCGAAAAGCGAGACCTCGAAGAGTTCCTCGGCCTCTTGCCGCGACAGAAGCGACATTTCTACCGCCGCATCCTTGACCGGCAGGCCCCGCTCGGCGGCAAAGTGCGCCACCGATCCGGCGTTCGGATAGTCGAAGACCGCCGCGATTGCCGTGGATAGTGCCAGCGACCCCTCTGCCGCCTTCCGGCATATCGCTTCGTTGGCCGTGAGCCCGGCGATGCACTTCGAAACAAGCAAAGGAATCGTCCGATCGAGCAGAATGATCGACTCCGTCACGACGTTCAGGATGATCGATTCCCAGACATTGAGGTCGAGTTCGCCCTCGCAGGCCCGGGTCACGGTGGCATCGTTGCCAAGGACGCGGAAATAGACCTGGATGGCCATCTCCGGAATGACCGGGTTGATCTTGCCGGGCATGATCGACGAGCCCGGCTGCACCGCCGGCAGCGTGATTTCGGAAAGGCCGGCGCGCGGACCCGATGACATCAGTCGCAAGTCAGCGCACATCTTCGCCATCGAAAGCGCCAGCGATTTAAGCGCGCCGGAGATCGATATCCATTGGTCGGCGTTCTGCAGTCCGTCGAAGAAGTTTTCGTCCGGCTCCAACGCAAGCCCGGTGATGCGGCTGAGCTCCGCGTAGATGGCCGCCTTGTAGCCGGCGAGCGCGCCGAATTCGGTGCCGACCGCAGTCGCGCCGAGAGGGAGGTTGAGACACTTCCTCTTCATCGCCTCCATCTCGCGCAGGGCGCGCTGAAAGCCATGCCGGTAGCCCGACAATTGCTGGCCGAACGTGATCGGCAGCGCATCCTGAAAGCAGGTCCGCGAGAGTTTTATCACACCGGCGAACTCGGTCTCCTTGGCGGCCAGCGCCTCAACAAGGATCGACACGGTGCCCTCGAGCTGCGCCAACAACCCATGCACGGCTAGCTTCATCGCCGACGGAATGACGTCGTTGGTTGATTGGCCCATGTTCACATGCGTGTTGGGATGCACCCGGTCATAGCCCTTGCGGCCGGTCAGAGCTTCGTTGGCGCGGTTCGCGAGAACCTCGTTGACGTTCATGTTGGCGGCAGTGCCGCCGCCGCCGTGATAGATGTCGACCGAGAACTGCGACGGCTCGAAGTTGTGCAAGCAATGGTCGCCGGCCGCGACGATTGCCTCTGCGATCTCCCCTGGTAGCCCGCCGGCCGCCAGATTGGCGAGCCCGGCGGCCTGCTTGATGCGAATGACGCTCTCGATGAAACCCGGAATGTCGGCGATGGTCTTGCCGGAGACGGAAAAATTCTCTTGCGCGCGGACCGTCTGGATTCCGTAGTAGTGAGCGTCGTCGATGCGCCGGCTACCCAACGCGTCGGTCTCGATGCGCTCGCCGGCGCTGTCCGCCGGCCGGGGCATAGTCTCTTTCATGTCGAAATGTCCTTGGCTCGGAGGGCGCTGCGTCAGAGAACCTTGTCCAGGAACTCTTTGGTTCGCGGATCCTGGGGATTAGCAAAGAAGGCCTTTGGCTCGCCTTGTTCGACGATCACGCCCTTGTCGGTAAAATAGATTCGGTTGGCCGCCTCGCGCGCAAACCGCATCTCGTGGGTCACCAGGATGCAGGTCATGCCGTCCTCGGCGACTTTCCTGACGGCACCTAGCACTTCCTTGACCATTTCGGGATCGAGCGCCGCCGTCACCTCGTCGAACAGGATCACTTGCGGCTGCATGCACAGCGCGCGGGCAATCGCTACGCGCTGCTGCTGTCCGCCCGACAGTTCGCCCGGATAGGAGAGCGCCTTTTCCGGAAGCCGCATCCCCACAAGAAGCTCGCGCGCTCGTTCCTCGACCTCCTTGCGCGGTTCTTTGAGTACCTGGATCGGCGCCATTGAGACGTTTTCCAGCACCGTCTTGTGAGGAAACAGATTGTACTGTTGGAACACCATGCCGACGCGATGCCGCAGTGCCACCTTGTCGACCTTGGGATCCGTCACCGCGATATCGCCGACCTGGATGACGCCTTGATCGACCGGTGTTAGTCCGTTGATAGTCCTGAGGATCGTCGACTTGCCTGAGCCGGACGGGCCAATGATGGCCGCCACCTCGCCCTTGGCGACGGTGAGATCGACGCCGCGCAATACCTCGAAGCTTCCGAACGCTTTGCGCACGCCCCTCAACGAGACCAGTGCGCGATCTTCTATCGCGGTTCGCATGAGAACTCCTCAGACGGTTCGGAAGCGCCGCTCGAGCGCGTTGCTGACGCGGGAAATCGGATAGGTGTAGAGGAAGAACATCATGAGCAAGGTGACGTACATCGGGATCAGGAAGCTGGCCTGCGCCTCGGACTGAACGGCCGCCTGCGTGCGGGCCAGCGCTTCCTCCACGCCGACGATCGAGGCCAGCGGCGTCGCCGTGATGAGCAGCGCGTAAAGGTTCATCCACGGCGGTAGCATGCGCGTGGTGCACTGCGGCAGGATTATGCGGAGTAGCGTGACGGACCTGGAATAGCCGAGTGCCTCGGCCGCCTCCCATTGTCCCTTCGGAACGGAGCCGATCGCACCGCGTACGATCTCGGAAAAGTTCGCCGCTACCGGCACGCTGAAACCAAGTGTGGCGCGCAGCCA
This sequence comes from Mesorhizobium album, assembly GCF_033977205.1. Lineage (NCBI taxonomy): Bacteria > Pseudomonadati > Pseudomonadota > Alphaproteobacteria > Hyphomicrobiales > Phyllobacteriaceae > Mesorhizobium > Mesorhizobium album. The sequence goes on from NZ_JAVIIW010000023.1 coordinate 13,319, forward strand.
GCTCGGCACGTTGTAGGTCGCGCTGGAAATCGTGATCGAATAGGGCATCAGGAAGATGCAGTAGAACAAGAGCACCAGCCAGGGTGCGTTGCGGAAGAGCTGCGTGGCGAGGCGCGAAACGCCGCCGACCACGCGGGTGTGCGAAACCTGGCCAAGCCCCAGAAACACCCCCGCCGTCGTGCCGAGCAGGATCGCGAGCACGCTCATCAGCACATTGAGCCCAAAGCCCCAGAGCACGAAGGGCAGCCAACGAAGAACATCGGTGAAGATCGAAGTCTCGGACATAGCGCGCTCTCGTCAGTTCGCGCCGAAGCCGGGCAGGCGCATCGCCGCCTGCACGCGGCCGATGATCCACACCACGATCCCCGTCAGCAGCAGGTAGATGGCCAGCATGACGTTCATCATCTCGAAGGTGTTGAGGGAGTCCGACCAGATCTGGTTGGACACGTAGAGCAGTTCCGCCACGCCGATCGCGTAAGCGACCGTGGTTGCCTTGGTGAGATCGACCAGATTGTTGGCGAGCGAGGCGAAGGAGAAGCGGAGTCCCAGCGGCGCCACGACATAGCGGAACGCCTTGAACCGCGAATAGCCGAGCGCCAGCGCCGCTTCCTCGTAAGACGCGTGTACGGCGCCGATGCCGGAGCGGAACGTCTCGACGTTGAAGGCGCCGGCGTAGAGCGACAGCGCGATTACGGCCCAGGTGAAGTTTCCAATCATCGGCACGGGTAGGCCGATGGCGTTATGTCCGACCGGCATCAGGCTGCCGACCGCGAAATAGAAGAAGTACATCTGCACCAGGAGCGGCGTGTTGCGGATGAGCGCCACGTAAGCGCGCACCAGCATCGCGGCTGGTCCCCTGGACAGGCCAAGCACCGCCGCGCCGATGGCGCCGATCAGGATGCTGAAGAAGGTGCAGAGGACGACCAGCGCGCAGGTGGTGGCCAGCCCCGACAGGAAACGCTCGAAATCGAAGGCGTCGTAGAGGATCGTCAGGTTGATGCCGGACGCTTTCAGGTCGAGCGCGAATTGACGGAACAGCTCGAGCATTGCTCGCTCCCGTGGGCATGGGCCCGGTTCCCGTCGAAGGAACCGGCGCGATCAGAACATGGCCGGACGCGGCTTCCGGCACGTCATTCGTGGCCTGGAGGACCTTTCGCTCACTGCGTAGCGAGGTGATCTTTCAGCGCCTCGTGCATCTTGCGCAGATAGGCGGACTCAGCGATGCCGTTGGCCTTTTCCAGTTCGAGAAGCTTTCCGGACCGGTGCCAGTTGGCGATAGCGCCGGCAACCAGCACGCCCCAAGGCTTGTCGAGATCGGCCTTGCGGACGGCAATGCCCCAGGGCGCGTCGTCCTGGGTCGGCAGCGGCATGTGATAGTCTGCCCATTTCGGATCGGCGAGCTGCACGTTGATCATATTGTCATCTGAGAGCACGCCGATGCAGCGGCCCTGCTGCAGGGCGCTCTCGACCTCCGCAGTGCCGGCAAAGGCCAGCAACTCGAGCTTGAACTTCTCCTGCGCGGGCTTGTTGTACCAGGCGCCCTGGATAGCGCAGATGGTCTGGCCGGCCATTTCATCCCACTTCGTCGCCTTCACTTTCTTCGGCAGCAGGATGTTGTAACCCGACGAATAGTAGTTCGGATGAACGAAGCCGACGACCTGGCGGCGTTCGGCCGTGTCGGTCGCCGACGCAATCATCAGGTCGATCTGCCCCTGGGCGAGGAATTCGAAGCGGTTGGCCGAGTTGACCTTGACGATCTCAACCTTGGCACCGAGGAGCTGGCCCAGCGCGTTGGCGAGATCCACTTCCATGCCGGCGAAGCTGCCATCCGCCGCCCGGTAGGACCATGGCTTGTAGTCGTCCTTCGTGCCGACCTTCAGCACCTTTGTCGCCTCGATCTTGCACAAGGTATCGTCGCCACAGTCGAGCGTCTCGGCGTGCGCGACGGCGGCGCCAAGCCCGAGGGCCAGCCCGAATGCGAAAGTCTTCAAAGCGTTCATCATCATCTCCGTCATTGAGTGTTCAATATCCCTCGCCTCCACGAAGCGACGGCTTCGCAGGCGCTTTTCTTTTTTGTCTGTTGTTTCTCGAAGGCCTCTTCCGGTTGCTGCCTTGGTCGTAGCCTTCACAGACATGAATGACGCCGCGGGCCGTTGGCCGCAATTGCTTTTCAGCGTAAGTAATCAGATTGATGAAAAGTATGATCTCGATTAATGATGGGAGGATTTCTGATGAAGGGCGGCATCGACCTCAGGATGCTTGAAATTGCCGCTGCGGCCATCGAAAGCGGCAGCATGAGCGCGGCCGGATCACGCCTCGGCCTGACCCAATCCGCAGTGTCGCAAGCCGTGCACCGCCTTGAGAAGGAGATCGGCGCCAAGCTTTTGCACCGCGAGCGTCGGCCGCTGGCTCCGACCCACGCGGGGAGCGTGCTGGCTGTCCAGGTCCAGGAGGTTGTTCAACGAGTTGGCCGGGCGGTCGACGCGGTGCGCTCGGCTGCGGCAATGCCTGAACGGCTGGACCTGCGGCTCGGTATGGTCGATTCCTTTGCCGGGACTATCGGCGCCTACCTCGTCAAGGAATTGGTCGACGGCGCGCTGGCGCTGCGGCTGACGGCATGGTCGGGGCTTGCCTATTCCCATACCGAGGCGCTGATGCGACACGCGATCGACGCGGCCGTCACGTCGGACCCGATGGAGGGCCTCGACGACATCGTGCGCTATCCGCTGTTTCGCGAACCCTATCTGCTGTTGGTTCCGAAGGAGCTCGGTTCCAAATGCCGGGACCACGACCTGCGCGAAATCCTTTCCCGCCATCATCTGATACGACTTAGTGCGCGCTCGCATAGCGGCTCGCATATCGAGCGGCATCTGCGCCGGCTTGGCCTGGAGCCGCCGCGCATGCTCGAGTTCGACACCTCCGACTCGCTGGTGGCCATGGTGGCGACCGGCGTCGGCGTTGCCATCACGACGCCGCTCTGCCTGCTCCAGGGCACTGCCTTTGTCGACGGCGTCGAGGTAATGCCGCTGCCGGGACCGGGATTTTCGCGCCAATTGACCTTCGTCACCCGCCGCGAAGAGTTTGTGACGCTCGGACCGCGCGTTGCGGAACTCGCCCGCAATATCGTCAGAGCTAGGGCATTGCCACGGTTTCTCAAGCTGGCTCCCTGGCTTGAACCCAAGATGGAATGGATGATGTTAAGCCCCGACAACATTGGCTGAATAGATCCGTTGCGGGTTGGTCGAAAGCCGCCCAGCACCGCCATGACCCAAAGAATCTTCGAGTCTGCCATCGAGGAGGGAATTCTTCGCCCAGCCGATGCTCGTTTCCTTCGCCCGGGCATTCACGGAAGCTCGGTGCGCAGGGACGGCGAAATCCTCCCCCGCGCCATGCGCGGCGAGCGCGGTATAGAAACTTGCCTAGGGCTAGGGTTCGTCCCTTGTGCACGCATCGGGGCGGTCGGCGTGACGGCCGGCGCCGGCCAGTCCCGCAGGCCAGGCAGGAGTCGATGGCGTAGCGGCGGAACTGGAGATGGTTGTGGCTCACCGCATTTGAAGCGAGGATCGCATAGTGGCGTTCGCGCCGCTCACGGAAGCATTATTTCGCCGCTTGATCAGCCAAGCGGCTGGGATGCCTGAGGTGGGTCGGCGTGATGCCGGTATGCTGACGGAAAACCCGGCTGAAATGCCCGGCATTGCCGAAGCCGCATCTGTAGGCGATTTCGCCGACTGCCAAGTCGCTGCCTTCCAGCAGCGACTTCGCGTAGTGCACCCTGAGCGCCAGATATGCCGCCATCGGGCTGATGCCGAGCTCGGTTCCGAAAAGACGCTCGAGCTGGCGCCGGGAGCAATTCAGGCGGCTTGCGATCTCGGTGACCGATATCTTTTCCTGGAGATTGCTTTCCATCAGCAGCAAGGCCCGCTTCACCGCGCGGCTCGACGCTTCGGGAAACAGGTCGCCGACGGGCTGCACGTCCCGGATGTTGCGGATGCGATCGAGCACGAGGATCTTGGCGGCCTTTTCCGCCGCCTTCTGGCCGATGAATTGCGACACGAAATAGCCGGCAAGGTCGGCCGCGCCCGTTCCTCCGGCGCATGTCGCGCGGCCACGGTCGACGGAAAACAGGCTGTCCGCATGCGCGTTCACGTCGGGAAACTCAGCGTGAAAATCCTTGATGTGGAACCAGCTCACGGCGGCGCTGTAGCCGTCCAGCAAGCCGTAGCGCGCCAGCACGAAGCTTCCCGTGCAAAGCGCGGTTATCGGCACGCCCTTCTCGGCGGCCCGCAAAAGGAAGGCCTCCTTTTCCGAACTCAAGCTGCGGTTGGTGTCGAGCAGGCCGCCGACCACGACGACGTTGTCGAAATCTTCCGGATTGCCGATCGCCTTCGTCGGCAGCAATTCGACGCCGCAGCTCGCCCTGATCGGCAGGCCGCGCTCGCCGACGATCTGCCAGTCGAATTCCACCCTGCGACTGCGGTCGCCCTCATCGCCCGCCAGACGCAGCGTGTCGATGAATAGCGACAGCGGCGACAGGGTGAAATCGCGCACCAGGAGAAACGCAAACTTCTTGGCCATTCTTTTCGGGACCGCCGTATCTCAAGCTCATTCAGCAAGGACACTATCCTGGACCACCGGTCGAGGCGTTTTTCAAAAGCGGCGCCGGATTTTCTTTGAATGCCGTGTATTGCCGCACCTCTGAGCGATAGGCTCGTCAAAGGCGCTCCGCCGGCGCCTCAGACACAATTCAGAAACACTTCAGAAAAACTCCAGAAATCGTTCGAGCGTAGAATTGACGGGAGAGGGTCGATCATCGGCTGCAGCACTGCGGCACCTTGTTCGGATTGGCGACAAGCGATGCAAAGGTTCTCGATCACCCTGATAAGCGCGTTGCTCGGTATTTCGCTCGTCACCGGCCCGGTTGAGGCCGGCGGGGCAAAGGTTGCGACGACCCGCGCCGAGCGCTGCGCCAATCTCAGCCGCCAAGTTGACGAAGCCCTCGAAACCCATGCTGCGGCAACGCAGGTCACCGCGGCGAAAGCACTGCAAAGAAAGGGAAACCGGTTCTGCGCCAACAAGAAGGAGGCGCAGGGAATCCGGACGCTCGCAAAAGCCCTGAAGCTGCTTGGCGTGACACCGATCGATCCCGATGCAGTGACACCCAAAACCGACCTGCACAGCAAGGAGAAAAAACCATGAAAAAGTCCCTCCTCTCCGCCCTCGGCCTCGCCGTTGCTCTCGCCTTCTCCATGCCGGTCCTCGGCAACGCAGCCGCCACGACAACCGCCGCTCCGGCTGCCACCGCTCCGGCGAAGGCTGCTCCGAAAAAGGTTGCCAAGAAGAAGGTTTGCAAGCCGACCAAGAAGCACAAGTGCCCGGTGAAGCACCACAAGAAGCACACTGCGAAGGCGGCTGCGTCCAAAACAGCGGCACCCGCAACGGCGGCGCCCAAAACATCCTATTGAGCTGCGCCGTGTTGTGAAAAGGCCGTTCCATCTGCACTCACCTGGGACGGCCTTTTTTCTGTCGTGACTGAGGCAGCTGGCCCAGTGGTCCGGTAGCCTCTCTCGAGCATGGTCGGTCCAGCGATCCTGGCGCTCGGCCAGACGCTTGCATGTCGCCCAAAGTGAGCAGCGGTTTTTGGGGGAGCGACATGCATAAAGACAAAGACCTAAAGCGAAACGCCTCAATCCGTTTCGTCGCGATGCGCTTTCGGTACGCGGGCCTACATCCGGCTTCGTCCTTATGGATGTCTACGAGTATGTTAGAACGAGCGTATATTTCTCTCAGCCGGTGCCCTCTTAGCGAAAGTCCCCCGTACTAAGTCCCCGCCGGTCAGGCCCGGTGGCTCTTGCCCCACACGCCACAAAACCGAACAAGGCTACCGGGCCGCTCCCGTGTCAAGCGGTTCACCGTTTCACGGAAACGCGGAACCGCTCGTACGGCGACGGTTTTCGCGCGTTGACCTGCCGCAGATCAAGGTCGCCGGATCGCTGGCCCCCTCAGTTGCTGCCAGTTGCGACATGCCAATCCAGCGCCACGTGCTATGGAGAATTTCAGCACGAAACGGAGTCGGACATCGTGGCCCTGACCAATCGAGACATCGTCGAGTTGACGGCGTGGCGCCGCAAGCTGCACCGGCAGCCGGAAATCTCCAACGAAGAGGAGAAGACGGCCAAAGAGGTCGTAGCCTTCCTCGCCGATACCGGGCCGGACAAGGTGCTGACCGAATTGGGCGGACATGGCGTGGCGGCGGTCTATGACAGCGGGCAAGCCGGGCCGACGGTGCTGTTTCGCTCGGAACTCGACGCGCTGCCGATCGAGGAGCTTTCGGGCGTCGCCCATGCCTCGCTGGTGCCGGGCAAGTCGCATATGTGCGGCCATGATGGACATACCGCGATCCTGGCGGCGCTCGGCCGCCAGTTCGGGCGCCAGCGGCCGGCGCGCGGCCGCGTGGTTTTGATGTTCCAGCCAGCAGAGGAAACCGGCAATGGCGCGGCCGGCGTCGTCGCCGAGCCGCGCTTTGGCGAGATCGCGCCGGACTTCGCCTTCTCGCTGCACAATCTGCCGGGCGTGCCGTTCGGCGAGGTGCGGCTCAAGGCCGGCGTGGTCAACTGCGCCTCGCGCGGCATGCGCATCGTGTTGGAAGGCAAGACCGCGCATTCCTCAACGCCCGAGACCGGCACCTCGCCGATGCCGGCGGTGAGCCGGCTGATGCCGCTTCTTCCGGCGCTCGGGCGCGGCACCTTCGCCGACGACGATTTCGGCATGGTTACCGTTACCCACTGCTCGATGGGCGAAGCCGTGTTCGGCATCGCGCCCGGCCATGCGGAGGTATGGGCGACGCTGCGCACCCGGCGCGACGAGCGCATGGCGGAGCTTGTCGCCGCCGCGGAGGCGCTGGCCGCCAAGATCGCCGCCGAGCATGGCCTTGCCGTGCGCTTCGACTATCGCGAGATTTTCGTCGCCAGCGTCAATGCGCCGGACGCGGTGGAGCATCTCAACCGCGCTCTCGACGAGGAAGGTGTATCGCGCGGCGAGGAAGCCCTGCCGATGCGCGCCTCGGAAGACTTCGGCATCTTCGGCCACAATGCCAAATCGGCGATGTTCTTCCTCGGCGCGGGCGAGCGGCACCCAGCGCTCCACAATCCCGACTACGACTTCCCGGACGACCTGATCCCGATCGGCTCCAAAATCTTCATGCGCACGGCGCGCAACCTGCTGGGCTGAGCGCCTCTTCAAGTCCCAATGTCGACGACACGGTTCACGAGAGGGGATCGATCACCGGCAAAGCGTGCGCCGTGGAAAGCCCCGCACCGCCCCGCCGATCACATCTTTGTGTCGACGTAACGGATCGCAATGCCCTGCGAAAACTCAAGTGGGGCGACTGTGCCCTTACAAAATGGGAGTATTCCGCATGCATCCGATCAAGCTTGTCGTCATTGCCGGCGCCGCCGCCCTTTTCGCCTCGCAGGCATTTGCCGAGGACACGATGGGCACGATGACCATGATGAAGGGCGGCCAAGTGACGGCGATCATGCCCGACGGGCATATGGGCACCATGATGCCCGATGCCAAAACCAGCGCCGAGATGATGAAAACGGCCAAGCCCCTCAAGCATTGCATGATGATGATGACCGATGCCAAGGGCAAAACCTATATGATCGATACGTCGACCAAGAAGGCCCAGGCCGAATGTGAAAAAATGGCGATGTGAGACATCCGGGTACTTCGCCAATTCACGCTAGTCCCGCCGGCGGTCGCTGGCGGGATTTCAAACCCGCCGATCCCGATCCCGATGGCTTGATCCGCCCTCGTCATCGACCGCCGCGTGCTGCCGGATTGACCCTCATGGCTTGATCAGCCCCGCCAGTATGCTACGGGCCATCAATCACCACGAAGGCAGGCATGGCCGGCATATCGCGCAAACACCCGATGCTGCGGCGCTCGCAGGCGATGTGGTTTTCGCGGCACCGTCGAGGCAGCGCCGACTGCGACCGGCGCCGCGGGATGATCATGGTCTATCCGACAAACGCGTATCGCAATGCCGCCTAGCGCCGGCTCAGGTTCGCTGCACGATTTCTTCGCGCGGGACGCCTCGGCGGTCGCACGCGAGATGATCGGCGCGCGGCTCGGCCTCGCAGGCGCCGGCGGCATCATCGTCGAGACCGAGGCTTATCGCCCCGACGATCCCGCCTCGCACAGCTATCGCGGCCGCACGCCGCGCAACGCGCCGATGTACGGCCCGCCGGGCACCGCCTATGTCTACCGCTCCTATGGCCTGCACTGGTGCCTGAACGCGGTCTGCCTGCCAGGCAGCGCGGTGCTGATCCGGGCGATCCAGCCGCAATCCGGCATCGCCGCCATGCGGGCCAACCGGGCAATCGATGACGACAGGCTGCTCTGCTCGGGCCCGGGGCTGCTTTGCCAGGCACTCGGCATCGACGGCTCGCACAACGGGCACTCGCTGACCGCGCCACCCTTCGAATTTGCCCGTTCCGAAACCGATCCGGCCGCGATCCTCACCGGACGCAGGATCGGCCTCACCAAAGGCGTGGAGGCCCAGTGGCGGTTCGGCTTCGGCGGGTCGCCCTATCTCAGCCGCAGGTTCTGATTTTATGCTGGCGACCATGGGCGCCTGAAGCCGGCCGCTCGACCTTCCAGTCGAGGCGATCGTCGAAGAGCCTGGCTGAACAGCCTGCGGAGTGCTGGCTCTCTCAGCCGCTGAGCAAGGTGCGCAAGCCGTGCTTCGAGATGGCACATTTAGACATCGATGTTGCGCCGTTATTGACAGACCAGCGGCAAGAAATTCCGGCGGAAGCGAAAATTAAACCGGGCCGAAGCCTTGTTTAACCGGCAAATCGGGTCTAGATATAAAATTCGTCGATTTGGCCGATTTGGCTTTAGCGGTGTCAGAGACCCGCCATTTTACTCCGAATTTTCGATGAGAGCGTGTTGCCGGGCCGGCACAACCGCTCGCACGTCTCGACCTCGGAACAATCGCTGCTGACCACGGATGTACTGGCAGCAGATATGTCGCTCCGAAGGTCGGGGCGGAACAATTTGGCGCACTTTCCGGCTTTCGGGAGGATCATGCGCACGAATACCCGCACCCGCACAAAGCTGGCCCGCAACGCCAGAGACGCCGCTATTTCGGGCGCTGCTACCTCGGCAAAACGCCTCGTCGATTGCGACCGGCCGAGCGAAATTGGCTCAAGGCTGATTGACCGATCGATCCGCCTTCTCGAAGGCCCAGTGGAACAGGAGGAGCAAACAATCATGATCTCGATACGCTCTGAGAGGCTCAACAGCCGCCCGACCCGCCGCGAGGCCGCAACCCATCGCTATGCCTTGGGACAAAGTGTGCGGCTGAAGCGCAGCTTCAACACGGTTCAGGAATCCCGCGAAATCTATCAGATCACCGCAAGGCTGCCGCCTCGGGGCGATTCCCTCCAGTATCGCATCCGAAGCGAGGCCGAGCGCCACGAGCGCATGGCGACAGAGGACAGCCTCGAACCCGTGCGCGCATCGCGGGACGATGAAGATGCAGCTCTTCTCGAAAGGACATTCGGCAATGGCCAAGGGACAAAAGCATAACAATCGCGAGATCCGAAAGCCGAAACAGGCCAAGGCGGCTCCGAAGGCCGACAGCCCGCTTGGCAACGCGATCAAGCTTCCTGCCAACGCCAACCGCCCGCGCGGCAAGGGCCAGAACTGAGGAGCCGCAGGCGGTGAAGATCGTGATCGAGTTCTACCGCACCCGCGCGGGGCCGATCGCCGAAGCCGACGGGGAGTGACCATGCCGCTCGAATTTCCCAATCCATGCCGAAGTTTCGACGAAGCGCGCAATGCGGTCCGTTTCATCGGCCACGACGGCATGTTCGAGGTGCCGTTCTTCATCGAGGCCGACGCATTGGCCGCAACCAGCCGCAAGGGGCTGGAAACGGCGGAAGCCGAGTGCCTGGCGGCCTTCGACGCGGCACGGCACTCCGTCCACGCCAGTGCACGAAAGCTCTACTCGGCCGGGAGGCGGACCACCTACACCATAACCGCCGCCGACATGCGGGGACGATGAACTCACACATCTGCAACATGGGGGTTGGGCGGATGCCGCCCACCCGGTCGCATTTGTTGGAACTGACGGGGCCGGATGGGCCAGCCCCGTATAACAGCCGTAGCCTGGGGCTGACGGCAGCTGAGGAGATGAATTGCGAGTTGACGTGCGGAACAATGACGTCGATCAGGCCCTCCGGGCGCTGAAAAGGAAACTGCAGCGCGAGGGTCTTCTTCGCGAATTGAAGCGGCGCCGGGCATATGAGAAACCCTCGGAACGACGTATCCGGGAAAGGGACGATGCCATCCGAAGGGCGCATAAGCTCGCGCGCAAGCGGGCGCAACGTGAAGGACTGCTCCCTGCTCCGAAGAAAAGGCTCCCGCCCGCCGCCCGCCATGGACGGAACGGTCCTGCCCGATCCGGCTGAATCTTCCGCTCTATGGATTAGTTACCGCTAATATGATTAACTCAAATCAGAGGGTTTTCTGTAGAGCAGCCAAAGAGCCGTACTGATATGACGCGCGACCGGATGATCTCTCACCTGCTCGCGGCCGATGCAGTTGCACGCGACGCGGTAGCGCATGGCCATCATCCGTTCGGGGCGGTGCTGGTCGGCCCAGACGACGCGATCCTCATGCGCCAAGGCAATATCGACACCGTGCATCACGCCGAAATCGAACTTGCGCGGCGCGCGGTGGCAGCCTATTCGCCGGAGTTTCTCTGGACCTGCACGCTGGTCTCAACCGGTGAGCCCTGCGCGATGTGCACCGGAACGCTCTATTGGGCCAATATCGGCCGGCTGGTCTACGGCTTCGAGGAGACCAAGCTTCTCGCGCTGACTGGCGATCATCCCGAAAACCCGACGATGAGCCTGTCCTCTCGCGTTGTGCTCGGCTCCGGGCAGAAGAAGATCGAGGTTCACGGCCCCTTCCCCGAAATTGAGGACGAGCTCCTCTCCGCGCACCGTGACTTCTGGCGGCGGTAGCTTTGCGGCCAAGGCGGCGGGTAGCCCAATGCGTGCCCATCCTGATAGGGCCGACCGTCGCATCGATGGAAATGGGTGATCATCGCTTCTTCCAATTTCCCTCAAAGTGAAGCGCTAATCCCCAGCCTCCGAGGCCCGTTCTCTGCCGGCGGCGATCTTGCGGAAGTTTCTGCTTTCGACATCGATAATGGCTCCGCAGCCCAGGCATTCCACCTGCGTATGCGCGCGCAGCCAGCGGACGCTCTTGCGCGTCTCATAGGCGCAGTCCGGGCAAACGACGCCTATTTCGTCGTCTTCGAGCGATCTGTCGGTTTCCACGGATTTGTTCGCTTAGATCAACCGATGACGCGCCGCCGTCTCGCGGTCGCGTCGTCGCATTCCACTTGTGTCGTTGTCGATCCAGCGCCGCGCTTCGGTTCGCGGTTCTGTTCCGACGGCGCCGCCCTCACTTTTCCATTGAGCGAGGGCGGCCTGATGCGAGTCCAGGCGTTTCACGTATGCGCTCAGGATCGCGCGCAAATGCGTTTGCGATTCGCCATCGTGACGTTCGACAAGAAAGCGTTCGGCAGCCGTTCGACGGCGGCTGCCATGGATCAAAGCCGGGCGAACTTCGGCTAGAATTTTCTCGATCGCCGTCGTCTGCTCGGATGTCAGGGAGGTGGAAGACACAGCGCCCTCCTTCTTGTTGGGGCCAGTGCACTCTGGCCGCCCTCGGTCGGCATCGCCCGTTGCAGAAGCTGCCGCCGAACGACGATACGCTTGTTGCGGATGAATGGCGATGATCAATCGGGAAATAGTTGGCGGCGCGCCATGCACGTCCAGCCGTCTCCTTGCCCGAAGAAGCGTTCTGTGTTTTCTCCCCCGCGCATTAGGAAAGGCTTGTGGATGAGATTCGCAATGGTCGTGGCGTTGAGCGCGGCGCTGGCTGGATGTGTCACGTCTCCGGTCGACTACGAAGCGAGGCTTTCGCAGCAGGACCCGAAATGGGCGTCGCCTGAATGCCAGCAGGCCCGCAACGCGGCCTCGGACTACGACGCCCGCGAAAAGGAGCACCCCGGCTGGGGTTTTGGCGTCCTGCTCGGCCCGTACAGCATGGGGCTCGTAGCGTCCATCAAGGAGCACGAGCAGCAGCAGCGCAAGCTGTTCGCCCGCCAGGTGCACTTGCAGTGCTCGAGCCTGCCGCTGCCAAAGGAGCTGGAGGGCGCCCCCGAGCCTGTCAAGCAGACGAAATATCCATAGGCATCGCAACCCTCCTCCGTGGACGACGTGCTATCGTGTGGCCGTAGGCTCGTCGGCTGCGCGTGAATAGATGAGGATTGCGACGCCGGTATCGGTCGCAGCCTGGTCCGCCAGTTTCAGCCTTGCCAAAGCCGGCGCGGCATCGAAGAAGCGGAGGCCTTTGCCCAGGACCAACGGGTGGATCATCAGCACCAGCTCATCGATCAGCCGTCCCTGCATCAGCGAGCCGACCAGCCGGCCGCTGCCGAAAATGATCACCGGCCTGTCGTGAGTTGCCTTGAGCTCGAGGACCGTTTGCCGCGCCTCGCCGGCGAGCAGCATCGAGTTCTCCCAGCGCGGTTCGTAGCCGGGGTCGTAGGAAGCGACGAACTTACGCACGCCGGTGAGTGCCTGCGTCATCGCGCTGGACGGCTGCCTGACGACCCAGCCTTCATAGAGGTCCTCATAGGTCGTCCTGCCGGCAAGCAGCGACCATCCGGCCGTCATGTACCGGCCGATGATGTCCTTCATCTTCGGGTCGTTGCCGAGAATCGACCAGCCGCCATGCTCGAAGCCATTCCTGGTGTCCTCGTCGGGGCGTGCGGGCGCCTGATAAACACCGTCGAGGGCAGATGCTCGATGGCGACAATCTGCGCCAATCCTGTCAGCCTTCCTTCCACGCGGCAAGCAGCGGACCCTCGCTGCCATAGACCGGGTCCTTCTCCGGCCGGCCGACCTTGGGGATGGTGAGCAATGCTTCTTCGTGCTGCTCCGGGCGCGTGCACAGATCATAGGTGCCGAAGGGCGGATAGGCGCCGACGACCAGGAGATCGGCTGACGAGGACAGGCGGTGGTGGCCGGTGCCGGCTGGCAGGATCGCCACGTCGCCGGCCTTGACGGTGAGCACCTTGCCATTGTCGCCGCCGAAGCGCACCTCGGCCGTGCCGCGCGCGATGCCGAGCACTTCGTGGATGCGCGAATGGTAGTGGACGTAATCGTAGATGCCGTTGCGCCAGCCGTCGCCCCAGCCATTCGTGCTGAAGAGATCCTCGAAGACGGCCGCCGGATTGATATCGTCCGGCAGCGTCACGGCCCCGGGATAGATAATCATCGGCCAGCGCGGATGGTTGGGCACCAGGCCGTCATCCGCGAAGCGGAAGGTGAGCGGCTCCTGCCGCTCGACAAGTTCCGCAAGTTTCGCCGCTCCTGGCATGCCGTGACCCTTCCGCCGTTTTGCAACCGGTGCTTTCGGAAGTATCGATAAGGCACGGTCGCTCAATTGCCGACTGTTCTCAACCAGCGGCGGCGCGCTTTGTTCCCGGGCCCGTTACGCGCGCCTTGCGGCGGAGCAAGAGCGCGATGGCCAAAGCCGGAACTGCCGCCGCGGCGGCGGCGAGGAAGACGAAGCGCAGCCCGGCCGACGCGGCGATCAGGCCGAGCGCCGGGCTGCCGAAGCCGAGCGCCACATCGAGGAAGACGGTATAGAGCCCCATCGCAAGGCCGCGGCTGCTTGCGGGAAGATGCGCGACCGCCTCGACGCCGAGACCGGGATAGACCAGCGAGTAGCCGAGCCCCGTCAGGCCGGCTCCGATGGCCGCGACGAGCGGCCCGGGCGCCAGCCAGATCGACAGAAGGCCCGCCGCCTCGACCGCCACGAAGATCGCGGCCACGCGGGCGCCGCCGAGCCTGTCCGGCAGGTGGCCGAAGCACAGCCTTGCCGCGATCAGCGATGCCGCATAGGCGGTGAAGGGGAGCCAGACCGGGTGCCAGCCGCGTTCGGCAAAGAGCAGTGCTGCGAAGGACAGGATCGCGCCATAGCCGAGGCTGCTGAGAGCCGCTCCGACGCCCGGAAGCCAGACCGCTTGCGCCACGCGTGCCCATGACTGCCGCGCGGCGGAACCGGCAGCCCTGACGCCGCGCATCGGCAGAATGGCGAGCAGCGTCGCAATGGGCAGGACCATGGTGGCGAGAGCGATCGCGGCGAAGCCGCCGGCTTCGTAAAGCGCTGACCCGATCGGCGCGCCGAGCGCCAGCGCCGCGAACATCGCCATGCCGATCCAGGCGATGACCTTTCCGGAGTTCCGTCCACCGGAAAGGGCGAGGCCCCAGGCCACGCCGCCGGTGATGATGAAACTCTCGGCTGCGCCCAACACGGCCCTGCCGACGAAGAGCGCAGTCGCAGAGACAGTCGGCCGATCGAGCAAGGCGAGCGATCCAAGATAGACGAGCCCCGCCAGCACGGCGGCGACAAGGCCGACGATGACGGCCCGCTTGCCGCCGCGCCCATCGGCATAGTTTCCGGCGCCGATGCGCGAGAGCAGCGAGGCGACGAACTGGCTGCCCGTCACCAGCCCGACCGCGAAGGGGCCGAAACCGAGCCTGTCATGCAGATGCAGCGGCAGGACGGGCAGCGCCAGGCCGATGAGCAGGAAGGCGGCGAACACCGCCGCCATGATCGGCGCCAACGCCGCCGTCGTCCCGCTTCGATCGGGCGCAGTGTCCGTCGCGGCCATCATCAACACCTTAGACCTCAAGCATGACCTTGATGGCGCGGCGTTCGTCCATGGCGCGGTAGCCTTCCGCCACTTCGGCCAACGGCAGTTGCAGGTCGAAGACCTTGCCGGGCTTGATCCTGCCCTTCAGCACGCGCTCCATCAGGTCGGGCAGGAAGCGGCGCACTGGCGCCGGGCCGCCCAGCATGCGCTTCTGGCCGAAGAACAGGCGCTGGCCGTCGAAGCTCACGCCATGCGGCACGCCGACATAGCCGATGGTGCCGCCGGGCCGCGAGCAGGCCAGCGCCTGGTCGAAGGATTCGGCCGTGCCGACGCATTCCAGCACCGAATCCGCGCCGACGCCCTTGGTGAGCTCCTTGATGCGGGCAATGCCTTCTTCGCCGCGCTCGGCGACGATGTCGGTGGCGCCGAACTCGCGGGCGAGTTTCTGGCGGCTCTCGTGCCGGCTCATGGCGATGATGCGCTCGGCACCCATCTCCTTGGCCGCGAGCACGCCCATCAATCCGACCGCGCCGTCGCCGACGACCACCACCGTCGATCCTTCGCGGACCTCGGCCGCGTCGGCGGCATACCAGCCGGTGCCGAGCACGTCCGAGACGGCCAGAAGGTCAGGCACCAGGTCTGCCGGCGGAACCTCGGAGGTGGCCACCA
The DNA here is from genome assembly GCF_033977205.1 of Mesorhizobium album. Classification (NCBI taxonomy): domain Bacteria; kingdom Pseudomonadati; phylum Pseudomonadota; class Alphaproteobacteria; order Hyphomicrobiales; family Phyllobacteriaceae; genus Mesorhizobium; species Mesorhizobium album. The sequence continues at coordinate 28,737 of NZ_JAVIIW010000023.1, forward strand.
GCGTGCCATCGGCCAGCGGCACGCGAGCGTAAGGCGCCTGCGCGCCCGACATGAACTCGCGCTGCACGCAGGAGGACTGGAAGCCGAAGCGGCAATGCGGGCAGGTGTTGTCGGAGATGCAGAAAGAGCCGACGACGAACTGGCCGGGGCGTACGTTACGCACCTCTGCGCCCACCTCGACGACGACACCGCAATATTCGTGGCCCATGTGCATCGGACCCTCGACCGGCTGCAGCCCGCGATAGGGCCACAAATCCGAGCCGCAGATGCAGCTCGCCGACAGCTTGATGATGGCGTCGGTCGGGCGGAGGATCTTCGGGTCTTCGATTTCCTCGCAGCGGATATCGCCGGGCTTGTGAAGGACGGTTGCGAGCATTTTATGTCCTTTCGTTCGATCTGGATCAGGCGCCGTAATCGGCGTCGCTGACATGTTCCAGCCAGTCCACGACCTTGCCATCCTTGACCTCCTGGATGGCAATGTGGGTCATGGCAGTTGCGGGCGACGCACCGTGCCAATGCTTCTCGCCGGGCGCGAACCAGACGACGTCGCCCGGCCTGATCTCCGCGACCGGCCGGCCCTCGCGCTGGACGCGGCCGAGGCCGGAGACGACGATCAGCGTCTGGCCGAGCGGGTGCGTGTGCCAGGCGGTGCGGGCGCCCGGCTCGAAGGTGACCTGCGCGCCCTGCACCCGCGCGGCGTCGAAGGGGTTGAAGAGCGGGTCGATGCGGACGGTCCCGGTGAACCAGTCAGCCGGACCTTTGCCGGACGGCCTCGTGCCTGCGCGAAGAATGTCCATGGTGATCTCCTGTCAGATGCGTTCGATGCGAAGTGGGAACTTGCCGCGCTGCCGAGGGCGTCTTGCCCCCTTATCGAGGCGGCCGAGCCTGACCGGGGCGCGGGCTGGCCGCCTCGACTTGTCGGAAAGATATTGCAACGGGCCTCGTTCGAATAGACGAGATAATCCGCATGGACTTATCGGTCTGTGATATAAATCCGGATCAGGAGGCGCCCCAATGCAGCGCGACGACATGAAGGATCTGCTGTGGTTCCTGGCGGTCGCCCGAGAGCGCAGCTTCACCAAGGCGGCGGCGGAGCTCGGCACCTCGCAGTCGACGCTCAGCCACACCATCAAGGAGCTCGAAGCCCGGCTCGGCGTGCGGCTCCTGACCCGCACGACGCGCAGCGTGGCGCCGACGGAAGCTGGCGAGCGGCTCTACCAGTCGCTTGCGCCGCGCTTCGAGGAGATCGAAGCCGACCTTGCAAGCCTGGTCGCCTTTCGCGACAAGCCGTCGGGAACGGTGCGCATCACACTCTCCGACCACGCGCTGCAATCGACAGTCTGGCCGAAGCTTGAGCCGGTGCTTCGCGACTATCCGGATGTACGCCTCGAGCTCTACAGCGATAACGGCATGCGCAACATCGTGGAGGAGCGCTTCGACGCCGGCGTGCGGCTGGGCGAGAGCGTCGATCGCGACATGATCGCTGTGCGGATCGGCCCGGACTGGCGGCTCGTGGCCGTCGCCTCGCCCGACTATTTTTCCCGTCGCCCCGCGCCGAGGACGCCGCAGGATCTGGTCGGGCATAACTGCATCAACCTGCGCCAGACCACGTTCGGCGGGCTTTATGCCTGGGAATTCGCCAAGAGCGGCCGCGATTTGCGCGTGCGGGTGGACGGCCAGCTCACCTTCAATTCGACCATTCCGATGATCGACGCCGCGCTGGCTGGCTCAGGTATCGCCTATGTGCCTGAAAACCTCGTCCGCCGCCACATCGCCGAGGGACGGCTGACGCTTGTGCTCGGCGACTGGAGCCCGCCCTTCGCCGGCTACCACCTCTACTATCCGAGCCGGCGGCAGCTCTCCCCGGCCATGGCAGTGATCGTCGAGGCGCTGCGGCATCGGAGCTGAGGCCGCAATCGGAACAACGGCCGTTGGGTCATCGCAACAAGGCCGCGCCTCGGGCCTGAAAACAGCGTGGACGATCTCGCTCCGATGCGGTCGAGCGGACTAAGCTGGCCGAATGGATGAAGACCGGCGCGAGAAGCCGGTCTTACCTGTCGCGACGAGCGGACGTGATGCTGACCTCCGCTCTTGGATTGCCTCAGCAATCAATCAGCAATCAAGCGGCCTTGAGTTCGTTCAACGCCTTCTCGAAGGCATCCTTGATCGGCTTGGACGCGTCCTCGGTGGCTTTCAACATCATGGCCCGCAGGGTCTTGGCCTGCTCGATGGAATTTTCCATCTGCTTGTTCACGAAAGCGGCCTGCAGCTCGAAGAACTCGGACGGCGACTTCACGGCAACCAGCGCTTCGAGGTGCGTGAAACCCGCTTCGGCACTGGCTCGCAGAGCGGCAATCGTCTTCAGCGACAGTTCGTTGCGGGTGGTCTTGGCTATTTCGAAGCTCGACTCAACGGCTTTTTGAGTGGTTTCGGCGTCCGCTTGCAATTTGGAAAATGCTTCCTTCGCCTGCTCAGCGCCCTGTTCGGCGACGGCGCGAACCTGCTCGGTAGCCTGGGACGGGTCGAAGGTAGCGGATTCCACGTTTTCGATCGTTTCGGTCTTGCCGGGGATCTTGGCCATTTTTCCATCCTTTTCCAGAGAGTGCATCAAAACAGAGCCCCCTCCTCCATGTACGAAACCGTCGCAACGGATTTGTGAAGCCGACATGAATTTGCGCAACTGCCGGTCGCGCAGCACGTCTGAGCTTCACAAGTCGCACCCAATGGTCGGTTGCCGGTCGGTGCCGGACGGGTTAGGACTGTAACCAAACCGGCACAAATCAGTCACATGAGCGAAGTCGAGCTGAAATTCATCCTCGACGACTCGTCACCCAGCGAGTTCTGGGCGCGCGTCAAGGCGTCGAAACTGGCCAAAGGCGGCCCAACGACGAAAACGCTGAGAAGCATCTATCTGGACACTCCCGAACACGCGCTGAAAAAGGCAGGGATAGCGTTGAGACTGAGGCGCGACGGGCGGCGCTGGGTCCAGACCGTCAAGACCAGGGCAGAACTGCATGGTGGCCTTTCGCAGGTCGGTGAGGTGGAGAACCCGGCACCGGGGGGCCGGGCTTGCCCCGAAGCGATTCCCGATGCCTCGGTACGGGACGAGGTCCTTCAATGCGTCAACGGCGCTCCGCTTCAGCCCGTCTGTGAGACGGTGATGAAGCGTTCCGCCAGCGAACTGTCCCTCGAGGACGGCACCCGCGCGGAGCTGGCCGTCGATGTCGGCCAGATTCTGGCCGGGGGACGCTCGGCCGATCTGCGCGAAGTGGAGATCGAGCTCCTTGAAGGCAGTCCGGCAGGATTGTTCGAGATCGCGCATGTGCTGTTTTCCGATGGCGGGCTGAGGTTCTCGCGACTTTCCAAGGCGGCGCGCGGCTATCTTCTTGCGGAAGAGGGACGGATCGACCCGCCCCTGGCGCCTCGAAATGCCGAGGATATTGCGATCGATACCGATGAGATCGCCGAGCATGCGGCGCGCGACATTCTGCGCGAGTGCCTGGATCAGATCGCCACGAATGTCGTGGTGGTCCGAAAGCTGGATGATTCCGAGGGGCCGCATCAGTTGCGGATTGGCCTGCGCCGCCTACGCAGCGTGTTCTCCGTCTACGCTCCGGTGCTGGAGAGCCCGGAAATGGGACGGCTCAACGACGAAGCACGCTGGCTTGGCCAGGAGGTCGGCAAGCTCAGGGATCTCGATGTGGTGGCGAACGACATCGTGCAGAGGGAGGCCGGAACCCATCCGGACGAGCCCGGTCTTGCCGCGCTTTCCAACTCGCTCTCGCAGCAGGCAAAGGAAGTGCGCCGGCACCTTCGCGAGCTGCTTGTCGGGACGCGTGTGCAGGCGTTCCTCATCGATCTGACGCAGTTCGTGGAGACACGCGGCTGGCTCGTTCCACAGGATTTCGGCCAGACTGAACGGCTTGCGGAGCCGGTCGCCAAGTTGGCCGGCCAAGCGCTCGGTAAGCGGTGGAAGCGGGTCCGCAAGCGCGCACGCGGGATTGAGACGCTTGACACAGAGCAGCGCCACAAATTGCGCAAGCAGCTCAAAAAACTGCGCTATGCGGCCGAATTCTTCTCTTCGCTCTACCCGACAAAGCGGGTCGATCCGTTCCTGAAGCGGCTGAAGAAGCTTCAGACGGTCCTTGGCGACTTGAACGACGCCGCGACAGTCAAAGCGATGCTGGCAGGACCGGATGCCGGCGCCGGCGATGCGGCCGCGCAGCGCGCCATCGGCTGGGTGATCGGAGCGAGCCAGGCGCGCGCGGAACATGGCTGGACCGGCGCAAAGGCCCGTCAGCGAAAACTCGAAGAGGCCCACCCGTTCTGGAAGTGAGGGGAAGAGTGTGGTCCGGCCGTATATGATAGTGCACTGTGACCCTCGCCATCACGCGATCGGCGGTCAGGCTGATGTCAGGGACAAAAGCTAGTTCTTGGCCGGCATCCGGAGTGCTTCCGTGCGACTGCTCATTATCGAAGACCACCCGGCGATGCGTGACATTATCGCCGGCTATTTCAGGGAACGCGGCTTTGCCGCTGACGCCTTTGCACGTGGTGAGGATGCGCTGGCTGCAACGGCAACGACGGCCTATGACGCGGTGGTCCTCGATCTCGGTCTGCCAGACATGGACGGAATGGATGTCCTACGCCGGCTGCGGGCCGAAACAGCGAACCGCCCGCCAGCCTTGATCGTAACCGCGCGCGACCGGATCGAGGACCGCATCGGCGGTCTTAATGGCGGCGCGGATGATTACATCGTAAAGCCGTTCAACCTGGCGGAACTCGAAGCGCGCATCCGCGCGGTGCTGCGGCGACCGGGCGTGCGCCGCGAGGCGGCCTATCGATATGGCGATGTCAGTTTTGATCCCGCCTCGCGCACCGCTCAGGTAGCCGACAAGCCCCTGGAGCTCTCACGCCGTGAGGCCTCCGTTCTTGAAGAACTGATCCGCGCCCGCGGTCGCATCGTCGTCAAGGACATGCTGGAAGATCGTCTTTACGGCTTCGAGCAGCAGGTGAGCGGCAATGCGCTCGAAGCTGCCATCTCCCGATTGCGGCGCAAGCTTGCCGACGCCGGATCGGTTGTCGGCGTCGACGTCAACCGCGGGGTCGGTTATCGGCTCAAAATCGGAGGTCCTGCATGAAGCTGTCACGCGAGAGTCTGCGCGGGCGGCTGGTCCTGTCCATGCTCATTGTCTTCGGGCTCGGTCTTGCCACATCGCGGATGCTGCGCCACGAGGGTCCGATCCGGGAACCCTACCAGGATATTCTGGTCCTCATTTCCTCCACCCTGTGCGCTGCGGCCCTGAGCTGGATCATCATTGCCTGGAGCCTGCGCCATCTCGCGTCGGCATCGCGTGAGGCGGCGATTGTCGGCCCGGCCAACCCCAGTGTGCGCATCTCGATGAAGCGTTTGCCGGAGGAGATCAGGCCGCTGGTCGTGGCGGTGAACGGCGCGCTCGACCGCCTGTCGGAAGCCTATGAAATGGAGCGGCGCTTTGTCGCCGATGCTGCACACGAATTGCGCACGCCGCTTGCCGTCTTGAGCCTGCGTCTACAGCGCGCCAAACTCGACCAGAATCCTGATTGGCCTGCGATCGACAGCGACGTCTCAAGCCTTCACAGGCTCGTGGAGCAATTGCTCGACCTCGCGCGCAAGGATCAGGCGCAGCTTGCTTTGCCTGATCTTTCTGTTGTCAACCTGTCGCGTATTGCGCGCGAGGCAGCGGCCTCCGTTATCCCGCTTGCTGAAGAAAGACACCGGGAGATCGAGGTCGACCTGCCGAATTCGCTCCCCGTGCAAGGCCGCGCCGACGATCTGCGCGACATGGTCAGAAACCTGCTCGATAATGCCCTTTTACATGGAAGCGGCAAGGTCAGGCTGATCAGCGAACTGGCCAACGAGCCGGGCGGGCCGGAGATCTGGATTACGGTGAGCGACGAAGGCAAAGGCGTGCCGGAGCATCTTCGCGACGAAGTCTTCGAACGCTTTCGAAAAGCCGACACGGAATCGCCTGGACACGGGTTGGGCCTCGCGATCGTTCGGGAAGTGGCTCGCACGCATGGAGGCTCTGTCGGCTTCCTTCCCGGATCGCCGGCGCGAATCCGCGTCAAATTGCCGGTCGTAAAAGTCGAAGACAGATCGCGAGTCTGAAGTAGCGGAAAGATTTGGGTTACACTTGGCCGCACCACACCGCTGCGGCCCGAATTTTCGCGCATCAGCTACCGCCGTCAGCCCCCCGTCAGCAACATTCGCTCAATTCATCGGCAAAGACGGGTCGGCGTCCGCACCCTGCAGGCCCAACGGATGAGCCGCGATTCGAGGCTCTGTCAGCATGCGTTATTGGAAGGTCACAATCTTCGCAGCCGCTGTCGTGCTTGGCGTCGTGCCAGCAACAGCTTACCTCGTCAGGACCACACCCGATCTCGATTGTTTACTGGCCACACCAGTTGGATCAAAGACATCAGCCCCACAGGGCATCCATCTGAGCGAGCTGCCGCCCTATGTAGTGGACGCCCTGATTTCCGCCGAGGATCGGAATTTCTATGGAAATTTCGGGGCCGAGCCGCTTTCCATGCTGCGAGCGCTCTACGCCGACATCAGGGCCGGACGGATCGTCCAGGGTGGCAGCACGATAAGCGAGCAATTGGCCAAGAATCTGCTGCCGCCGCAGCAATCGAGGATCCTCCAGAAAATCCGCGAAATCGTTGTCGTCATGATGCTCGAGCACCGCTTCAGCAAGAATCGGATTCTCGAACTGTATCTCGACCGCGTCTATTTCGGCAGCGGCGCCTACGGGATCGAGGCTGCCGCCCGCCGCTATTTCGGGAAATCCGCAAGCAAATTGACGCTCTACGAAGCGGCAATGCTGGTCGGAGCGCTGCCGGCGCCCTCCTACCTGAATCCGTTACACGATCCTGCCCGAGCAGAGCGCCGTGCCCAGACCGTCCTGCAGGACATGGTCGAAGCTGGCCATCTGACGCCCGAAGAGCGCCGGCGGGCGCTCGCAGGCCAGGGGGAGGCTGCCAACCAGTGATGCGGCTTTTCTATTGGCTCTACGAACAAAGGCTTCAACGTCAGGTGCGCGATGGTCCGGTGCCGGATCACGTCGGCATCATCCTTGATGGCAATCGCCGATTTGCCCGGCGACGCGGCTATAGCGAGCTCCGACTGGCCTACGAACTTGGCGCGGAAAAGCTCGACGATGTCCTTGCCTGGTGCATCGACCTTAAAGTTCGCGCCGTCACGCTGTGGGCTTTCTCGATCGACAACATGCGCCGCCCCCCGACGGAGGTGTCTGCGATATTGACGGCCGTGGAGAAAAAGATTGCCGCGCTGGCCGAGGATGCTTTGACCCGCCGGCAAGGTATTCGATTCAAAGCCGTCGGCCGGCTTGAGCTTCTGCCGACTTCGACGGTCGACGTGCTTCGCCAAGCCGTGGAGCGGACCACCGACAACGATGCGCTTACCGTGACCATTGCGATCGCCTATGGCGGCCGCGAGGAGATCATTGACGCGGTTCGCAACCTCATTCGAAGCCAATGTCGACGAGGGCGCGACCTCGACGCGATCCTCGACGAATTGAGCCCCGGAGCGATAGACGAATGGCTTTACACCGCCGGCCTGCCCGATCTCGATCTCATCATCCGCACGAGCGGCGAAATCCGCCTTTCGGGGTTTCTCCTTTGGCAGAGCGCCCGAAGCGAGCTTTATTTTTCCGACGTGAACTGGCCTGAGTTCCGCAAGCTCGACTTTCTTCGCGCCATTCGCGCCTTCCAGCGCCGGCGACGCCGGTTTGGCAAATAGGATTGTCTGCATCGAGTTGCCCTGCACTGCCCCTTCCAGGGCAGGCGATTGAACGAGACCTTCGATAAGCCGGGCCTCGGAAAGCTATCGATGCATTCCGGATCGCACGATCGTGACCCAAGGTTCTGGCAGAACGGATGAGCTCGTCAGACTCCCGTCAGGTTCGCCCGTCATCCAGTGGAAGAGGCGGCATGTGGATAAACCAATGTACGAACTTGATGCCAAGCTAACGCATGCACTCAACAGCGTCGCAGGAACGAGCCAATTGCTCAATTCCCTGATGATCTGGGTTTCGGCGATCGGCGTTCCGCTTCTGGTCCTGGCGGTCGCTGGACAATGGTGGCGGCGGGCCGATCGACAGCATAACCGGCATGTGCTCCTCGCCGCCGGCTTCTCCTTCCTGCTCGGTTTGGCCTTCAACCAGCTTATCCTGCTGTTCGTGCATCGGATGAGCCCTTATGACGCCGGCGTCACGCATCTCCTGATCGCCCGCAGTGCCAATCCCTCGTTTCCCTCCGATCATGCGACGGCGGCCGCCGCAATCGCGGCCGCCTTTCTGTTGCACGGAATGCGGAAGCCCGGGCTCTGGTTTCTGGCAGCCGCACTTCTGGTGATGGTTTCATGTGTCTATATCGGCACGCACTACGTGAGCGATGTTCTGGGCGGTGCCCTGACCGGAATCTTCGCGGCCATGCTGGTCCGCGCTCTCTTTCGGAAGGGAGCGCGAGCCGATCAATGGATCATCGGCCGCCTGGAGGCGCTTTTGGATTCGTGACGTCCTTCTCGCCACCATAACCGCGTTCATCGCAGCACACCCATTTTCGCCTATGCGGCGGCGCTGCGGCTCGCCTTGTCGGAATCCGTTCCGATCGTCGGCATCGTCGCTCCTGCTCCGCCGTCATCCTCGCGATCAGCGCCTCCGATCACCCACCCGCCGGACTACACGGTTTCGTGAACCATAGCGATCGGAACCGGCGTAACCTCCATCGGTGCCATGGCGAACTTCCAGAAGAACCTGCGGCTTCCGGCAGCACCGGGAGAGAAGGTTCTTGCGATAACGCCCATTGGAGGACCAGCATGTCAAACCGCCTGATTTCCGCTGCCGTTGCCAGTGCCTTTGCCGCAGCCATTGGCGCCGCTGCCATAGGCTCCGCATCGGCCGCTATGAGCGAGGCAGAAATGATGAAGATGCGGGAGATGACCAAAAAGGAGGTCGCTTCCGGCAAGATGGAGAAGTGCTTCGGCGTGGCGCTGAAGGGCCATAACGACTGCTATGCGGGCGCTGGAACCACCTGCGCGGGCACGTCCACCAAGGACTACCAGGGCAATGCCTTCAAGCTGGTGAAGAAGGGAACCTGCACCGCCATGACAACGCCCAAGGGCCACGGCTCGCTGAAGCCGATCACCTGATGTCCAAGGAACTGCGGCGGGTGGCGTCGCCATCCGCCTGCTGCCCGTTGCCCTTCCGGGAGCCCGACCATGAACATTCCTCCGCGCGCCGGCGTGGGACTTAAGCCGCAGCACTACCGCGAGATCCTGGAAACCGTGCCGGATATCGGTTTTTTCGAGGTCCACGCCGAAAACTACATGGGGGCTGGTGGACCGCCGCACCGCTACCTCCGCGCGATCCGCGAGCTCTATCCGCTATCGCTGCACGGCGTCGGCCTGTCGATCGGCGCGGCCGGGTCCCTCGACCAAGACCATTTGAGGCGCCTGAAGGACCTGATCGCCCGTTACCAGCCGGGGCTTTTCTCCGAGCACCTTGCATGGTCGAGCCATGGCGAGGCGTTTCTGAACGATCTCCTGCCGATGCCCTACACCAAGGAAACGCTCCGGCGCATCGCCTCCCACATCGACGAGGTGCAGGAAACACTCGGCCGTCAGATGCTGCTGGAAAATCCCTCCACCTACATCGCCTTTGCCGAAAGCACCTATGCCGAGCCTGATTTCATCGCCGAGGTGCAGCAGCGCACCGGCTGCGGACTGCTGCTCGATGTGAGCAACGTCCATGTCGCCTCGACCAATCAGCAGTGGGATCCTTTCGCCTATGTCGACGCCTACCCGCTCGGCGCCGTGCAGGAAATACATCTTGCCGGCTTCACGCCGGAAACCGACGAGAAACAGAGGCCGCTTCTTATCGACACCCACAACCGGCCGGTCGACCCGTTGGTTTGGCAGCTCTACGCCTACGTGATCGGCAAGCTCGGTCCCATGCCGACGCTGATCGAATGGGATGCCGACTTGCCATCGTGGGGCGAACTGCACGCGGAGGCCATGCGGGCCGAAGCGCATATGACATCTCACGCGACACCGCAGGAGGTGCGCCTTGCAGGGACTGGCTGAACGGCAGCAGGATTTCGCCATGGCCCTGCTCGATGCGGCGCGGGCCACGCCGCCGGGCCTTGTAGGCCCCGATGGCTTACCAAGTCCGCGCCGCTTTGCGGTCTATCGCAACAACGTCGTGGCCGGCCTCATCGAGACATTGAAGGAAAACTACCCGGCGGTTCATCGTATCGTCGGAGACGAATTCTTCCGCGCCATGGCGGGGCAATTTACAACAACCCATCCGCCGCGGTCCCCCATCATGCTGGGCTACGGCGCGGGCTTCCCGGAATTCATTGATGGATTCGAGCCTGCGGCGACTCTGCCCTATCTCGCCGATGTGGCGAGGATCGAGCGCGCCTGGATCGAGGCCTATCACGCAGCCGATGCGGAACCGCTTACCGCTGCCGATCTCCTCGCCATCGATCAGGACCGCCTCGCCCAGGTCAGGCTGGCGCTCCATCCTTCGCTGCGCGTTACGCAATCGCGCTTTCCCGCCCTCGCCATCTGGCGGATGAACATAGCGGGCGGCGAGCCCGCATATGTCGATCTCGATGCCGGCGGCGAGGATGCCCTCATCATCCGCCCAGGCGCAGAAGTTCGTGTGCACCAGATCCCGATGGGGGCAGCGGCCCTCGTCACGTGCCTGGGCGCCGGCAGGCCAGTGGTGGCCGCAGCTATCGCCGCGCTTGAGGTCACAATCGACTTCGATCTCAGCGCGACGCTGGCCGGACTGATCGAAGCCGGCGCTTTCATCGGTTGGAGCCTCGAACAAGAGGCCGGAGGGGAGCCATCATGACTTCAGCCCCCGAACTGGTCCGTACGCTGACAAGGCGGCTTTCCTCTGTCGCCATGGCTGTGGCGCCGCTGTTTCTGCGAGCCGCACTTGCGGTACCGTTTTTCCGCTCCGGCCTCACGCGCTGGGACGGCTTCCTGCAGATTTCGGATAGCACCACCTATCTGTTCGAAGAGGAGTTCAAGTTGCACATCTTCGGCGCCGAGTACGGGTTCCCCATGCCCGATGCCGTAGCCTATCTTGTGGCAACCGCCGAGCTCACTTTGCCGGTGCTGCTGGTCCTGGGCCTCGCCACCCGCTTCGCCGCGCTGGCGATGCTCGTCATGACCGGTGTCATCCAACTTGTGGTGCCCGACGGCTGGGCCAACTTCCATCTGCCCTGGGCCGCCATGGCAATCTCGATCATGGCTCTGGGCGCCGGGCCTATTTCCCTCGACCGGCTGATAGCCTTACGATTTGCTTCGGAGGCATCCCGGCAATGACCACCAAACCGGTGCTGAAGCTTGTGCGGGGGGCGGCTGCTCCCTCGCCGCAAGTGCGAGAGCTGGATTGGTCGATCCTCATGGCAAGGGCCCAGGACGGCGATGCCAATGCCTACCGGCGGCTCCTCGAGAGCATCACGCCTTACCTCCGCGCCCACGCGGCGCGCTGTCACCGCAATCCCAGCGATGTCGAGGATGCGGTGCAGGATATCCTGCTTACCTTGCACGCCGTGCGTCGGACCTATGATCCGGCGCGGCCCTTCGGTCCCTGGCTCACAGCCATTGCCAGACGCAGGCTGATCGACCGCCTGCGCCGCCAAGGTCGCCGTCGGGCCTTCGAAACGGAATTTGAACCTGCGCACGAAACTTTTGCCGACCAGCCCACGAACCTTGAGGACATGACGAATATCCATGAGATTGCCGCGGCGCTCGAGCGCCTTCCTCCGGGACAGCGTGAAGCCGTGCTGCTCACCAAGATCGAAGGGCTGTCGCTGAAGGAAGCCTCGGCGGCGAGCGGGACGAGCGTGGCGGCGCTGAAAGTCGCAACGCACCGCGCCGTCCAGCGCCTGCGGCGATTCTTCTCCGGCGGGAGTGAGCCATGACCCCCACGGATGAACTCATCTCCGCGCTTACCACCAATCTGAGGCCGGTCAGGCGGCTTCGTCCGCCGTTGGTGCGCGCCACCGGTTTCCTGCTGCTGGCTGCATTGATCCTCGCCATGATTGCTGCCGCGCATGGCTGGCGGCCGGGGCTGCTCGTTCGCCTGGCGGAAATCCGCTTCGCCTTGAGCCTTGCGGGGGCTCTCTTCACCGGCGTTCTTGCCGCAGTCGCGGCATTCCTAGTCAGCCTCCCCGGCCGCTCACGTCACTGGCTGTGGCTGCCTTTCCCGGCGCTTGCCCTGTGGCTTTTCTCGATCGGCTATCAGTGCCTGAGTTTCTGGATACCAATGGCTCCCGGCGGCGCGTCCCCCGGCGAGACTGTTTCGTGCATTGCCACTTTGGTGCTGACCAGCCTGCCGTTGTCACTCGCCTTGGGCCTCATGCTCCGCCATGCCGCCAGTTTCAACCCGGCGCCGGTGATATTCGCCGCAAGTCTTTCCGTGGCTGGAATTACCGCAACGGCGCTGACCCTGTTCCATCCGATCGACGCCAGCGTCGAGATTCTGATGTTCAATCTCGGCACCGGACTGTTGATCATGCTGTCGGGCGCCGCCATCAACCTGTTCCTGTCGAGCCGCGTGGAGATGTCGCAATGATCGGACCGTCGCCCATCGGCAGCAATTCAACGACATCGCGGGCTGCGCTGTCGCTCGCTCTTGGCGGCCTTTCGGCAGGTCTCCTCGCCTCCGCCTGCTGTATCCTCCCCCTCGCCTTCGCGCTCGCGGGAATCAGCGGCGCCTGGATTGCCCATCTCACTGCGCTGGCGCCCTATCAGCCATACTTCCTCACGGTGGCGGTCGTCTCCATCGGCCTCGGATTGTGGCGCTACCGACGCAACGAAGCTGCCTGCCTTGCGGGCTCGCTTTGCGCCAATCCCGCTTATCGCCGTTCCACCCGATGTATCCTGTTGGTCGCGAGCCTCATTGCAGCGTCGGCCGCCGCTGTCGACGTCTACGGACAGCTCAATCTGTAGGAGATCCCCATGCACATCGCGATCGCAATCGCTGTCCTGCTCCTCGCCACCGCGCCCGCCGCCGCGGGGCAGCGCACCGCCACTTTCTCAGTGCCCGACATGACGTGTCCGATCTGCCCCGTCACCGTTGCGACCGCAATCAAACGCCTTGACGGCATCGTCGCGGTTTCAACAGATATCGATGCCAAGACAGCAACGGTCGTCTTCGACGATGGCAAGACGAGCACCGCGGCGATCGCCGATGCCTCCACCAACGCCGGCTATGCGGCCGCACTGGTTAAAGAGCAATGATCGAGCTCACCAGCACCATCACCTGTCCGGCCTGCGGCCACCGCAAAACCGAGACGATGCCGGCCGATGCCTGCCAGCACTTCTACGAATGCGAAAGCTGCAAGGTTCTCCTCAAGCCCCTGGCGGGAGATTGCTGCGTCTTCTGCTCTTACGGCGACCATCCCTGTCCGCCGAAACAGAAGGAACAGCAGTCCGGGGCATCGGGCGGGCGTCATTGCTGTTGATGACAACGACACTCCCGCTGCTGCCAGTCGGCGTAGCACTTTCATGCGCGGCTCGCCACCGCTCGGCCGGCAATGTGACGTCGCCGGCGTGCGGCACGCCGAAGATAGGCACCGCAGCGTCGTCAAATTCATCCGCTGTAAGCCGGGGCTTCGCTCGCGCACTCCTCATTGACATCGGCGCAACACCGGCTATTTGTAGCGCCGGAAAGTGGACGGGGTTCCGTCCGCTTCGCGGATGGCGCCCATTCGTGCGTGACCCGCTAAACGTCCATCGGCACGTGAGCCGATCCGGTCGCAGCCTACCCGGTTAAAACAAGGAAGCCTGGTGAAGACTATCGTTATCTGTTCCGGCGGATTGGATTCCGTCACGCTCGCCTACAAGGTCGCAGCCGAAAGGGCCCTCACCCGCCTCGTGTCGTTTGACTACGGCCAGCGCCACAAGAAGGAGCTGGAATATGCGCGGAGGTGTGCCTTGCACCTCGGCGTGCCACACGACGTCGTCGATATCACCGCGGTCGGACGCCTCCTGACCGGCTCGGCGCTGACCAGCGGCGGCCCGGTCCCCGAGGGGCACTATGCGGAAGACAGCATGCGCGTCACTGTCGTACCCAATCGCAACGCGATTATGCTGGCGGTGGCCTTTGGTGTAGCCGCGGCGGAACAGGCCGATGCCGTGGCGGCAGCGGTCCACGGCGGGGATCATTTCATCTATCCGGACTGCCGCCCGGCTTTTGTCGAAGCCTTCGAGGCCATGCAGCGCCACGCGCTGGAGGGACTGGCGAGTATCGCCCTTTACGCGCCGTTCCTGCAACTGAGCAAAGCCGACATTGTCAGTGAAGGCGCGCGGCTCGGCGTGCCCTTCGCGGAAACCTGGTCGTGTTACCAGGGCGGGGCTCATCATTGCGGTCGCTGTGGCACCTGCGTCGAGCGGCGCGAGGCCTTTCACCTCGCTGCTCAAAACGATCCAACATCCTACGAAGACCCGGACTACTGGACCGAAGCTTGCCAGCAATACCAAGCAACGCAAGGGCAATAGGGCGCGCAGTCATGTACACCATCGCCAAGCGGTTTTCCTTTTCGGCATCACATGTGATCGGCGGCCTGCCGGCGGAGCACCCTTGCGCCCGGTTGCACGGCCACAACTACGAAGTCGAGGTCGTGTTGCAGTCGGCCGAGCTTGACCCGGTCGGCTTTGTCCGCGACTACCGCGAACTCTCGGAACTCAAGGCGCTCATCGACAACACCCTGGATCATCGCCACCTCAACGAGGTCCTCGGACATGATCGGACGACCAGCGAGGTCATTGCCAAGTGGATCTACGACTGGTGCAGTGAGCGGTGGCCGGAGGTCGCAGCTATCCGCATCAGCGAGACCCCGAAAACATGGGCGGAATACCGGCCATGAAGGGGAGCATCCGCATCAGCGAGATCTTCGGTCCGACGGTCCAGGGAGAAGGTCCGCTGATCGGGCGCCCGACCGTGTTCGTACGCACGGGCGGTTGCGATTACCGCTGCCGCTGGTGCGACACGCTGTATGCGGTGCTGCCCGAGTTCCGCGAAGACTGGACGCTGATGACGCCAACCGCGATCCTGACGGAGGTTGAGCGGCTGTCGAGCTCCGCGCCGGTGCTTGTGTCGCTGTCGGGCGGCAATCCCGCACTTCAGCCTTTGGCTCCGCTCATCGAACAGGGCCGCCAGAAAGGACACACCTTCGCCCTCGAGACCCAAGGTAGTGTGGCACAGTCCTGGTTTGCCGCGCTCGACTGGCTCATTCTCAGCCCGAAGCCTCCGTCTTCGGGGATGGCAACCGACTGGCAGGCTCTCGACGATTGCGTCGCGGCGGCAAAGAGCGGAACGCAGCGCGTCGTCAAGGTGACTGTGTTTGACGACAATGACTACGCCTATGCCCGGCTCGTGGCGAACCGCTATCCAGCTCTGCCGGTTTATCTGCAGGTCGGGAATTCTGCTCCGCTGATTACCCATGCTGGTCCTGGCCGCGAAGAGGCCGACATCGACGATCTGATGCAGCGCTTCCGCTGGCTTGTCGACAAGGTCGCGGCGGATGGGTGGTTCACGGCAACGGTCCTGCCGCAGTTGCATGTGCTGGCCTGGGGCAACAGACGTGGCGTCTAATGGATTCGCTTTAACGTGCCCGGCCGCTATTCCTCGTCCGGCACGTCGCCACAAAGAGCCGCGTTTGGCTCGTCGTGCCCAGCGGTGCTGCCGCAAGGCACCGAAAGATTCATAACGGCAGCGCCGTCCCCGGTTTGATCGCTCCAGTCTCGGCGGGCAGCACGGCAATGCCTTCACCGACTATGTCTGCTTTCGGATTGAGCGAACAGGTCGCTACACCCGAGATAGTCGGGCAAAGCAGCCTTTTTGAAATCGATGTCGTTTTCGCACACGACCGAGAAGGAGCGGGGCCGGAGCCCGCCCTCGGCGGCTCATCCGAAAGCCGCCATCTGGTGGCACGGCAGTTCCTCAAGGTGAAGTCGCCGAGATCGCTCAGGCGGCGCTGCCGCTTCGGCGCAGTGGGCGCCCTGCGGCACCAGATGTGGCTTTGGCGGCGCCAGGGTTGTCGAAACGCTTCGGCTCGAAGGCCAGCGCCTCATGCATGGGAAGTGCTGCCGAGAAGAGAAAGCCCTGCGCTATCGTGCAATCGAGCGAGCGCAGGATCAGGCGGTCGGCGTCGGTTTCGACACCCTCGGCCATCACCGCTATTCCCAGCGTTCGCCCGAGATCGATAACGGCCTTGACGAGCGCCTGATCTTCCACCGACTTGGCCAGGTTGCGAACGAAGTCCTTGTCGATCTTGATCTTGCGGATCCGGCTGTCCTTCAGCGAGGCGAGGGTCGAAAAGCCGGTGCCGAAATCATCGAGCACAATCGATATGCCCGCATCCGCCAGGCGCTCCACCTTTTCGTCGACCCTGTCGCGATCGACAGGCGCCTCTTCCGTGATCTCGATCTCGAGCATCGCGGCGGGAACGTTCTTCGCCTTGAGGCCGTCGAGTATCATATCGTCGACATTGCCTGCCTCGAGCTCGCGCGGCGACAGGTTCATCGCGACCCGGACATCCTGACGCCCGTTTCTCGCGAGCTCTTCGATCATGGAGCAGCAGTTGAGAAACACCGTCTCCGTCAACAGGGAAAGCAGCCCGGTTTCACGCGCCGCGGTGACGATCTCAGGCGGGGAAATTGCCCCATGAACCGGGTGTCGCCACCGCAAGAGCGCTTCGAAGCCAACGACCGCAGGCGTGTCGAGCCGCACGATGGGCTGGAACCATGAGCAAAGCGTGCCCGCTTCGATCGCTCCGCGCAGATCGCGCTCGATGCAGTGCTTGCGTTCGAGGCCGTGGTCGAGCGCGGCATCGAAGAGGCAGTATTCGTTCCGGCCGGAGCGCTTGGCCGCATAAAGCGCGAAGTCGGCCCGCAGCAGCATCTCGGTCAAGCGCGGCTTCTCCGACACATAGATGCCCATCGAAGCGCCGATGCGCACCGATTTCAGCGCCGGATCCGGACTGGCGATGGCCGCGATGATCAAGGACGCAAGCTCGCCGGTCGAATGCGGGGACTTCAAAGCGGGAAAGAGCAGCACGAACTCGTCGCCGCCGATGCGCGCAATCGTTGCCCCTGGCGGGGCATGGTTCTCTATCCTGCGCGCGACCCTGACCAGAAGGTCATCCCCGATATTGTGGCCATAGGTGTCGTTGACGGATTTGAAGCCGTCGAGGTCGATCAGCATGGCCACGAACGGACCGCCGGCAAGCCCGAGCCGCGTGATCGCCTGCTCGAGCCCGTTCCTGTTGAGCAAATTCGTCAACGGATCCCGTCTGGAGTTGCGTTCCAACTGGGCGGCGAACGCCCTCGCCTCGTATTTGAGGCGGCTCGTCTCCTTGAAGCGGGCCTGCCCGAGACGCGAGCTCCTGATCATGCCGCCGAGAAAGAGCAGGACCGTGAAGCCGAGGATGTAGTTCTCGATATCGCCTTTGGCCAGCACGCATCCGGCGGCGGTCAGCAGCGGCAGGATCATGAAATTGATCGAGGCCGGCGCGTATGACGCGCTGTAGGTGACCGAACCAGCCGACAGGCCTGCAAGAACGATCAGATAGAGCGGCGCCTGGGCGGTGGCGTACCCATGCGACAGCGCGGCCAGAAAAGACCATGCGAGGCCCGACGCCAGGGCCAGCATCCCGTAGAGAGAAAGTCGGGCCTCGACCGGCTTGCGCCCGCGATCGGGCCCACCATCGGGAATGTCCGGCTGGGCGAGCGCAAGTCCTATGCGTGCGCCATTTATGGCGCTGACCGCCACAAACCACAGCAAAGCCCAAAGGCCGCCGCCCGAGAGCATCTGCACGGCCAGGATCAGGGCGCAGAGGACCGTGCCGATGGGCATCGAAACGAAGAGCCCCATCCGGAGATCGGCGAGCTGATCCCGCAAGATTCCCGCTTCCACGGATTCGGTTTGCCCCTGAGGGGCAGAACCTGGGCCAGGCTGCTCGGAATCGCTCATATGCCAAGTGGCTAAACGAGCGGGATGAAAATCACGTTAAGGATTTCAGCGGCTTACGGCGCACCTGGAATACCGACATCGTCTTCCCCTTCCGGCGCGGACGCCCGCGCCCAGCTCGCGATAGGCAGGCACCGTTGATCCTCTGCTCAAGGGCCGTGATCGGCCTATATGGCGGCTCGATCAATGCCTCGCTTTCAGAAATCGGGCTTCTCGCAGAAGCGAAGGACGGTCGCGGCCGACTTCTTTTATCAGTTTGCTGGCTTGAGCCTCCGAGATCCCGGTTTTCTCTTTCAGCAAAGCGACCAGATGCCTGTCATCAGCCTGGCCCTTGGAACGATCTTCGACATGTTCCCTCATGTCACAATCCTCCTGAAAGCCAAACTCGCGAGGACCCTGATTGTTTCATGAAAAGTCCGAGCGCAATGCCCGCCTGCAAACGACGCCGATCCCTCACGGCATGCCACTGCCGGTTACTGCCATGCGGACCAATGACAAGTGGAACGATTTTCCACATTTGCGCTTTCTGGGTGCATGGCTCCGAAACCGCCAATCGAATCGCCCCTGCTTTCCGAAGGCAGCCCCGACCGACCGGTCAACTGCGAGGTTGCCCTCGAGCCCGCGTTTGAGGCTTTGGTCAAGGCCTGCCTTCTCAAAGGCTGGTCGGCGCAGGAAGTCGCGGAAACGCTGCTCAAGCTAGCAACAGAACATGCAGAGACGATTGTCGGGCGCCAAAGAGTGGCCGCGCTATTGGGCCGTTGGCGCGTCAGCAGCCTGGTAGATATGTACGTCAGCCAATTCCTCGCCAGATTCAGGTGAGTGGCCCGAGATCGCCGTTCACGTCACCTGGGGCAGTGGCAGCAGGCCGCGATGAAGGAGCGGCGCGTCTTTCATCCAGAGTGTTGCGCCGCCCCCGCGAACGGTCCCTCTGAATTCCGTGCCCGCGGGCAAACGAACCCATGTCTGGGATTCAAGTTCGTCACCCGCAAAGTCGATACCGCCGGCAATCACCAGCAACTCAAGCCCTCGGGGATTGTCGATCTCGATCGTGGCGCCGGCGACGAACCGCTCGAGCCGCACCTGCTCATAACCGTCGTCGAACAGAATCCTCGCCTCCGTCGCGCCGGTCCAAGGCGCGATGCTGGTTCCCTCTCCCGGCTTGCGAACCAGTTGTTCCCGATCCTCTTCCCGGTATTGCCAGAGACGGACGAAAATGGTGCATCCGTCCTTGGAGGCGGGCACATGCGAGGTGCCCGGCGGGTTGCGGAAGTAAGTGCCGGCAGGATAGTCGCCGTGCTCGTCCTGGAACGTGCCTTCGAGAACGAATATCTCCTCGCCGCCGCCATGGGTGTGGCGGGGGAAGGCACTGTCCGGCGCGTAACGGACGATCGAGGTTGCCCGTGCCACCTCTCCCCCAATACGGAACAGCATGCGCCGGTCCACACCGGGCGACGGACTCGCCAGCCAATCGAGCTGGGCTCCTTTTACAACGGTTGGCTTGCTCAGGTCGTCATTGATCCGCATCGTCGTCATCCTTGATCGTGAGCACCATGCGAAACTGCACGTTGCCGGACTTCATCCGCTGGTAGGCTTCGTTCGCCTTCTCAAGCGGCATGGTCTCGAATTTAGGGCGGATCTCGGCGAGGACACTAAAGGCAAGCGTGCGCTCATTGTCCAATGGCGAGCCTGTCAGCGAGCCTAGAACGCTCCGCTCGCCGACCACGGTCTGGCCCATCGGCACCGGCAGTGAATCCCTGCCGGCGCCCTCGTGGCCTTCAGGGACTGGCTTCTCGAAGAGGCTGCGCGCGCTCGGCCGTGAGACCCAACGGGGCGGCCCCTCGGTATGTCTGCATCCTGGAAGCCCGAATCCCGTAGAAGCCCTCTGGAGCTCGAGTCCGCTCAGTTTGTCGGCTGGGGTCGAAGCGCAGTATTCCCTAAGGTGCGCCGCGTCGAGCCGGATTCAGGCGACGCGCTTTAAGTCTTTGTTTTGATACATGTCGTTCTCCCAAAACCGCTGCGCACTTTTGGGCGACATACACTAACGCGAGGAGAGCAGAGATATCTTGAGCCGCGGTGCGAAAAAGCAACGCAAATAGGGCTGATTGGTTATGACGTAGGTGTTCTCGCAGATATGATATTGGTCATCCGGCGATTCCTGCACGCGGTCTCGCGGGATGTTGAAACCATCGGGCAAATACGTATAGCCGCCGTCAGCCCTGGATTGCACCGACGACTGAGGTATGGCGCGGCAATCATGACCGCCGCAACACTTGAATTTCGTTACCGGATCAACCTTGTATTCGTACCAATCATGGGCGTTGACACCTGTTGCGGCGGCAATGCACATGGCTGTGAAGACGACCCTTCGCACGGCATTCCTCGTATGCGGAGGCGCTGCTCATCAGGCGTCATGTATATTAGCGTTCCACCAAAAATGCCATTGGCCTGCGAACGCCCAGCAAAGCCCCAGCAAGCCTTCTGCCCTGCCAGTCACACCAACCTCTGTCCGCCATCGATGTGGATGGTCTCGCCGGTCATGAACGCGTTCTGCATCAGATAAAGATAGGCCGGCGCGACATCGGCCGGCGTCGCGATCCTCCCCGCTGGAATGCGGGCGCCCATCTGGTCGAAGTAGCTTGTCTTGGCCGCGCCGACGATCTCGTCCCACATCTCGGTGTCCACCCAGCCGGGCGAGACGATGTTGACGCGCGTCGGCGCAAGCTCCAGCGCCAGCGCGCGGGCGAAATAGGTGAAGGAGCCGGCGATCGCCGAGACGACCGAGCCGCCAGGGACCGGCGGCCGGTCCTTGTTGATGCCGGAGGTGAAGGTCATGGAGCCGCCTTTCTTCAGCGTGCGCACCGCGTGCTTGGCGAGCATCACGGCGCCGATCAGCTTGCCGTCGACGAACTGGCGCACGAAGGCCATATCGGTGCCGCCGATGGGATCGTTGGGCGGCGGCGTGCCGGCCGTCGCCACCAGATGATCGAAGGCGTCGACCTCCTCGAACAGGCGGGCGACATCCGCTTCATTCGCCATGTCGGCGGCAATGCCCTTCACGCGCCCTGCCCCGGCAAGCTTTTGCTCGGCGGCTTTCAGCTTGTCGGCCGAGCGGCCGACGATCACCACCTCCGCGCCGCTTTCCAGCGCGGCCGCCGCCACGCCGAAACCGATGCCGGAGCTGCCTCCGACGACAATGATCTTCTTTCCATCGAGTGAAGTCATGGGGAGCGTAGCCATGGGATCCTCCGTCTTGCAGCGATGGGGTTGAAAGTTACACGCGGCCGGCGTGGGCCGCTTCGATATCGGCGAGGATGATCTTGCTCATCCTGTACATGGCCTGCCGCGCCCGGTCGGCCTTCTTGCGGTCCGGGTCGTTCATCAGGCGCAGCGCCGACTCCGGGATCACCTGCCAGTAGACGCCGAACTTGTCCTGCAGCCAGCCGCAGGGCTTTTCCGAGCCGCCGCCCACCGTCAGCGCGTTCCAATAGTAGTCGGTCTCGGCCTGGTCCTTGGTCTCGATGTAAAGCGAGATCCTTTCGTTGAAGGGCGGCACCCCGCCAGCGTTGAGCGCGGTAAAGCGCTGGCCTTCGAGCTCGAAGTCGAAGATCGCGTGCGGCACGGTCCTGTTCGTGCCGCCGATGAAGTCGGTGAACTCCATCGACCCGAGCGCCCGGCAGTTGCGGAAGACCGACAGGTAGAAGTCGCGCGCCTCTTCGGCATTGAGATTGAACCAGAGGAAGGGGTGAACGGTAGCCATGTTGTCCTCGTTGAGCTTTTATCACAAATCATGTGAGGATTTTTGGCTGGAAAATGCACGATAGACAAACCAAAATTTAGCAAGTATTTGTTACCAATACTCACAAATAGCTTTTTGCCATGACCCGCAGACTGCCGCCGCTCAACGCATTGCCGGCCTTCGAGGCCGCCGCCCGCCATCTGAATTTCTCCAGGGCGGCGGACGAGCTCAACCTCACGCATGGCGCGATCAGCCGCGCGATAAAACATCTCGAGGACCAGCTCGGCGTGCAGCTCTTCGAGCGCGCGACGCGCTCTGTGCGGCTGACCGCCGTCGGCGAGCCCTATGCGCGGGCGGTACGCGAAGCGCTCGACCAGCTCTCGGTCGCCACCCAGACGGCGACCTCCCGCCTCTCGGGGTCGACCTTGAATGTCAGCACGTCCGACGGCTTCGCCGGAAAATGGCTGGTGCCCAGACTCTACCGCTTCCACCGCGCGCATGGCGACATCGACGTGCGCGTCTCGACCACCGGCAAGCTCACCAACTTCCGCGGCGACGGCATCGATGTCGCCATCCGCTACGGCAGCGGCGAGTATCCGGGGTTGACGTCGGAATTCCTCACCGGCGAAGAGGTGTTTCCGGTCTGCAGCCCGAGGCTCCTGGAGGGGCCGCATCCTCTGAGGAAGCCAGAGGACCTCAAACATCACACGCTGATCCGCGACGGCTACCGCATCGACTGGGCAGCGTGGCTTGCCAGCGCCGGCGTCGAGGGTGTCGACCCGAGCAACGGGATCACTTTCGATTCCGCCACCTTCGCGGTGGAGTCCGCCGTGCAGGGCGAAGGCGTGGTGCTCGGCCGGACAATGCTCGTTTCAGCCGACCTCGCCAGCGGCAGGCTGGTCCGCCCCTTCGACCACGCGCTGAAAGCCGTCTCCAGCTTCTACCTGGTCTACCCGCCGGAAGCGATCCGCCAGCGCAAGGTCAAGGCCTTCCGCGATTGGATCCTCTCGGAGATCGAGCCGGGCTGAGTTCGGCGGCCGTCTACAGACCGCCGTACGCGCATGTGCTGCGAGGAAATGCACACCCGCGATGATCGTCACGCGATCATCGCGGCCCACGCTCGCTCTTCGTGCCTTCAGCCGCGCAACTCTTCAGTGTGCGCCTTCACGAGATCGGCCATGCTGTCGAAGCGGAAATCCACCTTCGGCATGTCGCCGGGGTGCATCGTGGCGCCGAAGCCCTGATCGGCGTGCCGACGATAGATCCAGCACGATGCCAGACCGAAGCGGTTGGCGGGAACATGGTCATGGAACATGCTTTCGGCCGTATGCAGGATCTGCCGCTTCTCGACGCCGATCGTCCCGAGCTTTTCAAGCATATAGTCGAAGTTCCGGTCGGAAGGCTTGTAGGAGCCGATATCTTCCGCCGTGTAAATCGCATCGAAATCGACGCCGAGCTTCTTGCTGCTGAACGAAAAGCTTTTGTTGTCGACGTTTGAGAGGATGACCAGCTTGTAGTGCTTCTTGAGATACTGCAAGGCTTTCGCGGAGTCGGCAAAGGCCGGCCAATCCTTCACGCTTTCGCCATAGGCCAGGCATTCCTCTCGCGTGACGGCAACATTCCATTCCTCCGCAAGTCGCCTGTAGACGATCGGCAGAAGGTCGCAGTAGTGTTTTTCCGGAGTCCATTTCTGCTGACTGGATTCGTGCCGGGCGTGCGCCTCGAGTATCTCGTTGCGGCTCAAGCTGCGGCCTGCCCGCCCGGTCAGCGGCTTAAGGCCGTCGATCATGCCGGATTCCCAATCTATGAGGGTGCCGTAGCAGTCGAAGGTAAGGGCTTTGAAATCTGTCAGCTTCATGGGGTTCACCTCCTTGATGTCCATGGTTGGATCGACGCTGGCGACAGGTCGCCGACCAAGCTCAAACCTGCGTCGGCCTTCGATGCTCCGGGCGACGACGTGAGCCAGACGCCGAACAGCGTCACCGCAAGGCCGAGGAACATCACCGTCGAAAGCGGTTCGCCGAACATCAGCCAGGCCCAGAGCATCGTCACCGGCGGGCTGAGATAGATCACGCTGCTAACCTGCGCGGCGCTGTAGAGGCGCAGGCTCGCATAGTAGACGCCGTAGCAGAAGAAGGTCGAAAGCAGCACCAGCCAGGCGATGCCGAACTCGAAGCGGCCATCGAGAGGCGGCATCAGTGCGCCATTCCGTCCGGCGCAGGCGGCAAAAAGAACCGCGGCGGTCAGGCACTGGATGCAGAGGCTTTGATAGATGGGCATGTCGACCGTTCCCATTCGCTTCTGCACCACCGTGGCCAGCGCCAAAACCATCATGGAAGCGACGGTCAGGACATACGCCCAGATCGGCGCCGTCCCGAGACTGAGGCTGTCCAGCGAGACGACGAGCACGCCCGTCACGCCGAGAGCCGTTCCGAGCCATTGCCTTCCGGTCAGCCGGTGACCCAGAACCGGCCGCGACAGCGCGGCGATGGCGAGAGGGACAAGATCGGATATGAGCGCGACGAGGCCGGTCGGCACGCGCTGGCCGATGGCGAGCGCGAAGCCGCCCAGATAGAGGAACATCATCGCCACGCCGAACAGCATCTCTCGGATCAGGGCCCGCGCACCGATGCGCGGCCCGATCAGAAGGGCAAATGGCAGAAGGATCAGCCCCGACATCAAGGTCCGCCAGAACAGGACCAGCATGACATCGGCATTCTCGCTGGCGTAACGGATGCCGACGAAACCGGAACTCCAGCTTGCGACCAGGACGGCCGCCATGACCGGCCATACGAGGCGATGGGATCTGGTCTCGAGAAGTGTCATGGGTTTTCTGTTTCAAGCCGGCCCATGGCGCCGGAAGCGGCCCCAAGGACGATGTTTGCCGGCTCCTAATGGCGACACGAACGCACATTTGCACATGACAAATTTCGATACGCTTATGAAATAGCCGCGAAACCTGGCATATAAGTTTGCGTGAAAACGAACCCTGCGCCAGAAGTTGGCGCGTCGCCTTCGTTGCCAACGAGGATTGTCATGGCTGGAGTGATGAGCCGCCGCCTGGATGTCGACTCCCTGCGGGCGCTGGTCGCGATCGAGAAGCATGGCGGCGTCACGCGCGCGGCCGAGGCACTCGGCCTGTCGCAATCGGCCGTCAGCCACAAGATCAAGAGACTGGAGGAAAGCCTCGACTGCGAAATCCTCAGCCGCAAGGCCAATGCGCCGATGTTCACCGCGGCCGGGCAGGATCTGCTGGGTTACGCGCGGCGCATCCTGGGCATCCACGACGAAGCGATCCTGAGCCTGTCGAAAAGCACTCTGCAAGGCAAGATCGCGCTGGGGATGACCGAGGACACGACCTTGACCGACCTTTCCCGCATCCTTGGCCGGTTTCGCCGGGTCTATCCCGAGGTGACGGTCCGCACGCAGGTGCGCATGAGCCTCGCCCTGCAGGAACTGCTTGCGCAGGGGGCGCTCGATGCCGCCATCATCCAGGTGTTCCAGCACGAGGTCCGCCCCGCCGACATCCTGTTGTTTCGCGAGACGCTGCATTGGGTGAAATCCCCCGACCTGATCCTGTCGAAAGGCGACCCGATCCCGTTTCTTTCCTTCGACGAGAACTGCTTCTACCGGCGTTGGGGCATCGATCTCGGCCAGGACGAGGGAGCCGTGTTCGAGATCGTGTTTGAATGCTCCAGCGCGGCGGGAATTATCGCGGGGGTGACTTCGGGGCTTGGCGTTGCGCTTCTCAACCAGCGGCACCTGCGGCTCGACATGGAGATCATCGACAAGGATTTCCCCAAGCCTCCGGACCTCGCCTATGTGGTCAGGCGCGCCCGCAAACCGCGAAATCCCGCGCTGGAGACACTGGTCAGGGAAATCGAGGCCGAAGTGAGCCGCTACGGCACTCTGCAGATCGCCGTCTGATCGGCGCACGATCTCGACCCGACCGCTCTCGGGACCGCGATAATGCCTTCCGCATTACGAATGGGGCAACCGACGGCATGGGCGGGGGGCTTTGGGGGGCCGCCGGTTACCAGCACGGGGGGCCATGGAATCAGAAAATGCATAGGCCCTAATGCATCATGCCAGCAATCCGCGTCCTTGGGAACTGGTTCCAGCTTAAAATTCAACCGCATATGGCCAAGAGTGCACGTTTGCGATGATCTTCACGCGGGCGTTGCGACAGGAACCAGATCGGCCGTGCCGCGTCATAGAGATAGGTCTTGTCGCAACCCAGGAGTGAAGTCGATGGTCAGGCTCCTTCTCGTCGTCGCGGTGGCGCTCGCGCTCGCCTGCGGCGGGACGCTGGCAGCCAGGCTGGACCTCGACACGGTCAATCAGGCCCAATTCGCCGAGGGCGAGCCCAACGGCGTCAGCCCGATGCTGGTCAAGGCGCAGGTGCTTCTCGATCGCGCCCGCTTCTCGCCCGGCCTGATCGACGGCCGCCTTTCGAACAATTTCACCAAGGCCGTCGCGGCCTTCCAGGCGGCGAACGGATTGCCCTCCGACGGCAAGCTGACCAAGCAGACGTGGGACAAGCTCACGGCCGCCTCCACCAACCCGGTGCTCGTGACCTATGAGACGACGGGCAAGGATGTGCGAGGACGCTTCACCAGGCGCATCCCGGCCCGCATGGAGCGAATGGCGCATTTGAAGCGGCTCGGCTACCGCAACGCGCGCGAGAAACTGGCGGAGCGCTTTCATGTCAGCCAGGAATTGCTCAGCATGCTGAACCCACGAGCCGGATTCAGGAAGGCCGGCAGTTCCCTGGTGGTGCCGGATGTCGGCCGCGGCGATCCCCCCACAGAGATTGCAAGTGTCGAGGTCGACAAGGCATCTCGCCGGGTCCGGGCGCTCGATCCGTCCGGCAAACCGCTAGCCGTCTATCCCGCCTCGATCGGCAGCGAGGAGAAGCCGGCGCCGAGCGGTGCGGCGGAGGTGAAGCGCGTGGTGCACAATCCGACCTATCATTACGACCCGAAATTCGCCTTCAAGGGGGTGAAGGCCAAGCGGCCCTTCACCATCGCCGCCGGGCCGAACAATCCCGTCGGATCGGTCTGGATCGACCTCTCGATCGAAAGCTACGGCATCCACGGCACGCCCGACCCCGGCAAGATCGGCACGACCTTCTCGCATGGCTGCATCCGGCTGACCAACTGGGACGCCGAAGACCTCGCCGCCATGGTCAAGCCGGGCACGAAGGTCGACTTCAAGGACGAGACCGCGCAGGACGGGCAGGCTCAGTGAAATGCAGGCCGGTCGCGAGCCCTGCATAAGCCCAATTTATCGTCACCCCTAGTTTTTCAGAACGTTACATGTCCATCTGTCGCCTGTAGCTTCGGCGGCGCCTTTGAACACGGTGTGGATTTGGTGGTTCGATGCAAGCACATGCGAGAGTGGTGATCGTCGGTGGTGGGTGCGTCGGCGCAGGCATCCTGTACGGCCTGGCCAAGCGCGGCTGGACCGACGTCGCGCTGCTCGAGCGCACCCAGCTGACCGCCGGCTCGACCTGGCATGCCGCGGGCCTGATCCCCTCCTATGCCCGCAACATCAATGTCGGCCGCATGATCAAGAAGACCATCGAGATCTACGAAGGCCTCGAGGCCGAGACCGGGCAGCCGGTCGGGTGGCACAAATGCGGCCAACTGCGCATCGCCAACTCCAGGGACCGGCTCGACGAATTCAAGAGCTATATGAGCGTGGCCGACGTCCAGGGGATCCGCGCGCAACTGCTGACGCCGGCGGAGGCCCGAGAGCTCTGCCCGCTTCTCGACAACGACCACATGCTCGGCGCGCTCTATCATCCGGATGACGGCCATATCGCGCCGGCCGACGTGACCCACGCCATGGCCAAGGGCGCGCGCGATCTCGGCAGCACGGTCTATCTGAACACCGAGGTCACCGGCTTCAAGCGGACGCCCGGTGGCGAATGGCTGGTCGAGACGAACCGGGGCGGCATCACCTGCGAGCACCTGATCTGCGCGACCGGCAATTACGCGCGCCAGACCGGCGCGCTGCTCGGCCTCGAAATCCCCGCGATCCCGATCCTGCATCAGTACTGGATCACCGAAACCGTGCCGGAGATCGTGGAGCGCAAGCGGCAGGGACGGCCCGAAATGCCGATCCTGCGCGACGAAGGTTTCGAGGGCTATCTGCGCGAAGAAGGCGACGGGTTGATGTTCGGTCCCTACGAGCGTACCGAAAACCTCAAGCTGTTCGCCGAGAATGGCGTCCCCGCCTGGTTCGGCGCCGATCTCGTCGAGGAGGATTTCGAGGCGGTGTCGTGGAACTGGGAGCAGGCGCTGCAACTCGTCCCGGCGCTGGGACGGGTAGGCATCAAGGCCAATGTGCGCGGGCCGTTCCAGATGACGGCGGACGAGCTGCCCTTGATGGGCCCGGCCTGGGGCCTGCCCAATGTGTGGCTGGCCGAGGGCGTGCCGGGCGGCATCCTGTGGGGCGGCACCATCGGCTATTACCTGTCGGAGCGGATCGTCGAGGGCAGCAACAGTCTCGACACCTCCGATCTCGATCCGCGCCGCTTCGGCGAGTATGCCAACAAGGCCTGGACGCGCGAGAAGGTCCGCGAGGCCTGGGGCACACATGCGGAGCAAAAATATCCGGGACAGGACATGCCCGCCGCCCGCCCGCAGAAGACCGCGCCGTCCTATGACCGGCTGACCGAGCTCGGCGCCGTCTGGGGCGTGCTCAACGGCTGGGAGATGCCCAATTGGTTCGCGCCGAAGGGCGTCGAGGCCAAGGACCAGTATAGCTGGCGGTGGACGCCCAAGGGCGTGTTCGTCGGCGAGGAGGTGCAGGCCGTGCGCAACGCCGTCGGCCTAGTCGAGATGACGCCGATGACCAAGTTCGAGGTGTCGGGGCCAAACGCGGCCGCCTGGCTGGACAAGATCCTCGCCAACCGGCTGCCATCGATCGGCCGGGTGACGCTCACGCATCATCTAACGGCGGGAGGCGGCGTGCAGGCGGAATACATGGTGGCGCGCCTCGCGGAAGACAGTTTCTATCTCATCTCGACGCCGCGCGCGGAGCGCTGGAATTTCGACGATCTTTCAAAACTGCTTCCGGCCGACGGCAGCGTCAGCCTGAAGAACGTCACCAACGACCGCGGCTGCTTCACGGTTGTCGGCCCCAAGGCACGCGAGGTGCTGCAGCCGCTGACCGAGATCGACCTTTCGAACGAAAGCTTCCCCTGGTTCAGCGTGAAGACCGGCGGCGTCGCGCTGGCCAGCGACGTGCGGCTGCTGCGCGTCAACTACGAAGGCGAACTGGGCTGGGAGCTCTACCATCCCCTCGCTTATCAGCGGCAATTGCTGGATGCGATCCTGAAGGAAGGCGAGAAGCACGGCATGCGGCTCATTGGGCTGCATGCGCTGGAGTCGCTCAGGCTGGAGAAATCCTATCGCGCCATGTACCGCGACATGAATCCGGAGCTCAACGCGCTGGAGAGCGGGCTCGAGCGCTTCATCCGCCTCGACAAGGGCGATTTCATCGGGCGCGACGCGGTCCTGAAATACAAGGCGAGAGGCGACCCGCGTCGGTCGGTGACGCTCAAGATTGAAACCGACGGCGCCAGCACGCTTGCCTCCGAGGGGCTCTATATCGATGGCGCGCTGGTCGGGCGCATAACGTCGGGCGGATACGCCTACGCGCTCGGGCACGACGTGGCGCTGGCGCTTTTGCCGGAGCGCTTCAGCAAGCCCGGCACGAAGCTCGATGTCGCGATCCTGGGCGAATGGAAGATCGCCGAGGTAATCGCGGATTCGCCCTACGACCCCGGCAACGAAAGGCCACGGATGTGATCGGCTAGGGCTGATCGATGCGATGGATGTCTTCGCCGAATTCGCCTACCGTCTGACGGTTCAGGCCGATGGGGACTTTGACGCCGCCGAGTGGCGCTAAGCCGCGATATAGGGAATCCGGCTTACGTCCACCTCGCGGGCCGCATGCCAGGCATCATAAGACGCCTGCATGCGAAGCCAGAGGCCGGGGCCATTCCCGAAGAGCTTCCCGAGGCGCGCCGCCATGTCCGGCGTTACCGGCTTCCGGCCCGCTAGTATGGCGTGGAACTGCTGACGGGAAATCCCGAGCATTCCGGCTACGGCCAGCTTACTCTTGCCGGCATCTTCCAACAGATCCGCCACAAGCTCGCCGGGGTGAGACGGGCAGCGCTCCGGGTCTGCCACGGCCGCGATATCGGCGGAGCCTTCCGGGCTCTTCAAAGTCGTGAAATTCATCATGACCGTATTCTCCTAGTGGTATTGTTCGAAGTCAACGCGGTAGGCGTTGCCGCCCTCGAACTCGAATGTGATGCACCACGGGCCGTTTACGTGGACGATGTAGCGGGTCGGGTCGAAACCGTTAAGGGCGTGGAAGTCGAAGCCCGGAAGATTGATGTCGGCCACCGTGACCGCCGCATCAATGGCGTTGAGCCGAACCAGAATGCGCTTGTGCATTCTGGCGTCGATGGTCGACCTGCTCTTTGACCAGAGGTTTGCGAGGGCCTTGCTTTTAAAGGTCTTGATCACGGTTGATACTGTAATCAATTTGATTACAGTATCAACTCATAGATTACAGCTAGCTCGAATTTTTTCACTTCGCAATTGCGGGCGGATCGTTCTGCCCCGCCCTGCGTTGAGTGACACGCAAGGAGGAACCAACGATGGACGACGATCGGATCGAGAAGATCAGACAACGCGCCTATGAGATCTGGCAGCGCGAGGGCGAGCCGCATGGCGACCACGAGCGGCACTGGCATCAGGCCGAGATGGAAATCGACCGAGAGGCCGCCCTGCCGCTGACGGCGGACGATGCGCTGCCCGAAACGCGCAACGTCGACAGCTCGGATCCGCTCACGGTCGAAGCTCTGGCTGCACGCACCGGGATCAGCAGCGGAGAGGCGCAGGAACTGCTCGACCGGCTGGGCAACGACCGGGCCGCGATCGAGCAAGCGGCGCGGGCCATCCAGGCGCGGAAACGGCCTTAAAGCGCGTCGCGATCTCTCAGATATGCTCCATGCGCTTTGGTTTTTTGATTTTGCGCATGTCTTTATCCTGAAACCGGTTCTTTCGGGAGACATGCTTTAACTGCAAGGCGCCAGACACCAGCCTGTTTCATACGAGACCGGCCCGGAAATCCGTGTTTCATACGAGACCGGCCCGGAAATCCGCTTGTTTGTGACACACAGCTCGATTGTACTTTCCAGAACGAAACCTTGTTTTGAGGAGGCAAGGCGATGAACTGGAAGACAGCGGCGGTTTCCTGCCTGGCGAGCTTGACGATGTGCGGCCAGGTGCGGGCCTGGGGCCAGGAGGGACATGCGGTGATCGCCGAGATCGCGCAGCACAGGCTGAGCCAAAACGCCTATGAGGTGGTCGAGCAGCTCTTGCGCTCGCACCTCAGGCTGAAGCCGCCGGCAACCGTCTCGCTGGCCTCGGTCGCGAGTTGGGCCGACGACTATCGCGCCGAAGGCCACAAGGAGACCTCGAACTGGCATTTCGTCGACATCCCGCTCGCCTCCAAGCCGGGCGACGCAACGGCCAGCAGCACGACCTACGATCCGGCGCGCGACTGCAAGGACGACGCCACTTTCGGCACCTGCCTGATGAAGGCGCTGCCGGCGCAGGAAAAAATCCTTGCCGACCCGAAGAAGAGCGACGAGGAGCGCTGGAAGGCGCTTGCCTTCGTCATCCATCTGGTGGGCGACGTCGCGCAGCCGCTGCACTGCGTCGAGCGCCTGGACGGCAATCAGGGCGACCAGGGCGGCAACACGCTGACGGTGACTTTCAACGTCTCGCGACCGAAGCCGGACGGCTCCACCTATCGCGACCTCACCACCTTCCATGCGGTGTGGGATTCAAGCCTCGTCCTGTTCAAATACTATGACTGGGGCAAGGTGGCGCTCGACATCGAGACCGATGTCATCCCGCATCTCGCGCCGCTGCCGGCCGCTGACCAGGCGCCGGAGAAATGGCTGGCCGCGTGCCACCAAACAGCGGAGGAGGCCTATCGTGCGCTGCCCAAGGGCACCTCGATCAAGGCGGACAACCCGCATGCGGTGATCCTCGACCAGGCCTATTTCGATAAATTCTCGCCGATTGCGGTCCAGCAGTTGGCGCTTGGCGGCCTGCATTTGGCCGCCGTGCTCAACGAGACGCTGGCTGTGGACAAGTAGGCGGCGCCGACTGCGGACCGGCTAGGTGCGGACGGCTGCTTGTCCGCACAGCCCCGACGGATGCATACTGCGGCACGGCAATCGCGCCTGAGGATGGGCAGAAATGGCCATGAACGACGAGAAGGACAATCCCGGCGTAGCGGTGTTCCCGCCGCTGCTGTTCCTCATGGCGCTGATCCTGATGCTGGCGCTGCGCTATGTCTTGCCGCTGGCGATCGGCGGGAGGCCGCTGACCATGGTGCTCGGCATCGTGCTTGCGGCGCTCGCGATCGCCGTCATCGCCTGGGGGCGCAGGACCATGCAGCGCGCCGGCACCAATATCGAACCCACAAAGCCGACGCTCGCCATCGTCACCGGCGGCCCCTTCCGCTTCGTCCGCAATCCGCTCTATCTCGGCCTGATGGGCCTGCTCCTCGGCATCGGACTCATGTTCGACACTTGGTGGGGCGTGCTTGCCGTCGTCCCGGTCTTCCTCATCCTGCATTTCGGCGTGGTGCTGCGCGAAGAGGCCTATCTGGAGCGCAAGTTCGGCGAGCCCTACCGCGCCTACAAGGCGAGCGTGCGCCGCTATCTCTGAGGCGATGCCCGACGTTGGGCGCACAATACCTTCAGGGCGTCAGCCCTTCATCGAATTGCTGAAGATCTGCACACCGAGCCGCTCGTTGCGGCGCCAGCGCACTACGGCGCGATAGGCAGCATCGTCGTCGGGAACAACGAGCGTGAAGCGGTCCGGTATCTCCATCTGCGGACCGACGCGCAACTCGGCGCCGTGCTCGTGCTGGTTTCGGACGGAGCACCTGATCCTGGCGTCTGCGGTGACGATCGTGGCTTCCTTCAGCACGAATTCCCGCGCATGAAGACGGCGCTCGACATGGGGAAAGGAGGTCATGGCGCACTTATCCCGGAACTTCCTCGGCGGGGCTTGGCTTCCCCGCCGCGACGCCGCACTTTAGCAGCGAGGCGTTTCCGTTCCGTTAGCAAATGCTAATCGCGCGTGGCCTGCCGGGTCTCATTTCCGCACACATACCGGCCTGGCCGGGCGTGGTGCGCCGCATTGGCGGCAGGTCGGCTGTCCCGCTTGCGCTGCGCATTTTGGGCGACATGCATTAAACCCAGTATTCGACACTGACCGGCACGGAGACATCAGCAGCATGATGCACAGCGATCAGGTTCATATCGACGCCGACATCGTTTGCGAGATGATCTCTGACCAATTCCCACAATATAGGCATGAACGGATCGAACGGCTTGGCACGATCGGGACAGTCAATGCGATCTTCCGGATTGGATCGAGCGTGGCGGCAAGGTTTCCCCTGCGCTCGGCGGACCCGATCGAGTGCGTCGATATATTGCACAGTGAGGCCGCGGCCATGGCGGAGTTTGCGGAGCATGCTCCGTTTGCCGCTCCTCAGCCGATCGG
Source organism: Mesorhizobium album (assembly GCF_033977205.1). Lineage (NCBI taxonomy): Bacteria > Pseudomonadati > Pseudomonadota > Alphaproteobacteria > Hyphomicrobiales > Phyllobacteriaceae > Mesorhizobium > Mesorhizobium album. The sequence continues at coordinate 62,144 of NZ_JAVIIW010000023.1, forward strand.
TATCGGCAGACCCGGGCCGCGCTATCCGATGCCGTGGGCGGTGCAGAGCTGGATAAAGGGAGATGTTGCCACGCCAGATGGGCTTGCAAATTCGACGACCTTCGCGCTCGACATTGCCAAGCTTATCGCGTCACTGCGCGCGGCGGACACAAAAGGCCGCCGCTTCGATCGGCGAGGAAGGGGCGGCCATCTTCCTGACCATGACGACTGGATGTCGATCTGTTTCAAGAACAGCGAGGATATCCTCAACGTGCCCCGGCTCCGTCGCAAGTGGGCGCAGCTGCGTGAACTGCCACCGTCCGGGCCCGACGTTATGAACCACGGGGATCTCATTCCCGCCAATCTCCTCGTGCGCGGTGAACGCCTTGTCGGCGTGCTCGACTGCGGCAGCTTTGGATCGGCCGACCCTGCGCTGGACCTTGTCGCCGCGTGGCATCTTCTTGATCGCGATCGGCGCGAAACCGTGCGCATTCATCTGCGATCAAGCAAGGTCGAGTGGAAACGCGGAGCGGCGTGGGCGTTCCAGCAAGCGATGGGCCTGGTATGGTACTACCAGAAAACCAACCCGGCCATGAGCGCGCTCGGCCGCAGCACGCTCCGTCGCATCTTCGATGGTCCGGAAATTTGAGCGTGACTTCGAATAAGCGCTTTCCTGCCATTTGGCGCGCCGACCGTCCCGTTCGAACTGCCAGAAGGGAGGATTGCACCGAAATGGGTTGCTCGCGAACGGCGTTACCGACCGACGACGCGCATCACAATTGCGAGAGCTGTGCTGGAGTTCCGGGGCACCAGACGTTTCCAATTAGGGCACATGTGGGGCTGAGTACAGGAGCAAACCATGTATGCACGAACCATAGCCGGCCTCGCGTTTTTGGCAGCCTTCGGAGTCACTCAGCCTGTCCTTGCGGCGCCTGACTGGAAGGCGGTGGCACAGGCGCTCGGGAAATCCGGCACAGAGGCAAAAGGGGGCGTCTACCGGGTCGGGCTGCCTCGTTCGGACCTGAAAGTTACTCTCGACGGAGTGGAGCTCAAACCGGCCTTGGCGCTCGGCTCGTGGCTCGCGTTCAAACCTATGGGCGATCACGACGCCATGGTGATGGGCGATCTCGTGTTGACCGAACCCGAGATCGGCCCGGTCATGGCGAAACTGATTGAAGGCGGCATAGAGGTCACAGCGCTCCACAATCACCTGCAGCGGGCCCAACCGGCGACGATGTACATGCATGTCCTCGGTCATGGCGATCCGGAAAAGTTGGCCACGGTGCTGCATTCGGCGCTGAGGGAGAGCGCAACGCCGCTTTCGGACGCATCTGCGGGTGCCACCACCGGCTCGACCGCCATTGATCTCGATATATCCATGGTCGACCAGGCACTTGGCCACAAAGGCAAGGTCAGTGGCGGTGTCTATCAGGTCAGCATTCCGCGTGCGGAAACCATCAAGGACAGCGGCACGGAGGTGCCGGAGGCCATGGGTACCGCGATTGCCATCAACTTCCAGCCGACCGGCAAGGACAAAGCAGTGATCACTGGCGACTTGGTGCTGATCGCGTCCGAAGTCAACCCGGTGCTACAGGCTCTGCGCGTGGGCGGAATAGAGGTGACAGCCGTGCACAACCACATGCTCGACGACGAGCCCCGGTTGTTCTTCATGCACTTCTGGGCCGATGGCGACCTGGAGAAGTTGACCCAAGGGCTGAAGATGGCGCTCGCCAAAGTGCACCTCAGGAACGGTGTTTGACCATGGGTAGCTGCCTTGCGTCAGCCGATTGATACCAATGAGTTGCCTCACGCGAAGAAAGGCGGCCGCGCCGCGGATATCTACGCGGCGCGGGCCTTTCGAGATTTTGGCGACGGCTTTGCCGCAGTGCTCCTGCCGGCATACCTGGCAGCGATCGGGCTTGGACCTCTGGAGATTGGCGTTGTCGCCACAGCCGCTCTCTTGGGTTCGGCGCTATTGACGCTGGGTATCGGGTTCCTTGCCGCGCGCGCAGACCGGCGCATCCTGCTTATGGCTGCTTCCGGCCTGATGATCGCAACTGGGCTGGCGTATACGCAGTCAAGCACTTATGCACCCATTCTACTCGTAGCCTTCCTCGGCACGATCAATCCTTCTTCCGGCAGCGTCAGCATCTTTGTCCCGCTGGAACATGCCGTCTTGTCGCGTCTCGTCGCGGATGCGGACCGCACGAAGGCTTTCGCGCGCTACAGCTTGTTGGGCGCGCTGGCGGCGGCGGTTGGCGCACTTGCCGCAACCAGCCCCGACTTCCTGGTGACGATCGGCATGTCGCGTCTGGCGGCGCTCAAGGCAATGTTTGTTCTTTATGCAATCCTGGGCGTGGTTGGGGGCCTGATATATGCGCGCATTCCAGCCGATCCGAAAACCTCTCGTCAGGACCGGCCGGCCCCGGCACTTGGGCCGTCGCGTGTCATTGTCTACAAGCTAGCGGCCCTGTTCAGCATTGACGCATTCGCCGGCGGTTTCGCTGTTCAGTCGCTCGTTGCTCTATGGCTGTTCAGCAAGTTCGGCCTTTCGCTATCGACTGCAGGGGTTTTCTTTTTCTGGTCGGGTGTCTTGTCGGCGGTTTCATTTCCGATTGCCGCGTGGCTGTCGGGCCGCATCGGCCTGGTGAACACGATGGTGTTCACTCATATCCCCTCGAGTGTCTGCCTCATCCTGGCGGCCGTAGTGCCAAGTCGTGACGCCGCCCTCGCATTTCTCCTCATACGCGCAGCGCTGTCCCAGATGGACGTTCCGACACGTTCCTCCTATGTGATGGCCGTTGTCACACCACCGGAGCGGCCTGCGGCGGCGAGCGTTACGTCGGTGCCGCGAAGCCTTGCGGCCGCCGCGAGCCCAGCGATTGCCGGCGCGCTGTTTGCTGCAGGGCTCGAAGCGTGGCCTCTCGTGATTTGCGGTACCCTCAAGATCCTCTACGACCTGGCATTGCTTTGGGCTTTCCGCCACATCAAGCCGCCCGAAGAAAGATGAGGCGGCATCTACTCGCAAGAAAGGCGGCAACCGTGAATTTGAGATTCTGAATTACTGACTGCCGGGTTTCGCGTTGGTGGTCAAACAGCGCCCCCTTCATCCATGCTCGTGGTGATGCCCCTCCGGCTCGGTCATGGCGAACTGCAAGTCCTCGCTGTCGGCGCCGGCCGCAAGGTGCAGCCTGGCGCTGAACTCGTGCGGCTCGGCCGGCGCGACAAGGCTCTGCAGGTAGTGATGGTCGCCGCCGACCGGCGACAGCGGCAGGCGCTCGACCGTGCCGCCCGGCCGCTCGATGGCAACGTTCGCTCGCAGGCCCTCGGCATGGCGCGACAGGCGCAGCCGCATGCGTTCGCCCTGCGGCGTGTCGACGATCTCCAGCAGTCCGCTCGCCAGCTTGCCCGACACACGAAACGGATCCGGCGCATGATGGTGCCCGCTCTCTGCCTGCCGCTCGGCAAACCGGACGGTGGCTACGTCGAGCGCCGGGATGTGAGCGAAAAGCTCGGCTTTCAGCGACCCGGCAATGTTGTTCGCGGCGGCGAGCAGCAGCCCGTCGTTGACGACGATCGCAGCGTCGACATGCAGCTTGTGGCCGAGCCAGCGGGCCTTCGCCTCGACCACTTTCTCGATGCCCGCGACATGTTCTGCCGCGTGGTGGATCTCGTCGATCAGGCCGGGCTCCACGCCGTCCAGCATGCGGGTCAACACCGAGCGCGCCGACTGCCAGACGATGCCGATGATGGCGATGGTGATGAAGAGGCCGATGATCGGGTCGGCGAGAGGAAAGCCGAGCCAGACGCCGATCGCGCCGACAACGACCGCGAGGCTTGTGAGCCCGTCGGTGCGGGCATGATAGCCGTCGGCAATCAGCGCGGCGCTGTTGATCCGGCGCCCGACGCGGATGCGGAACACGGCCACCGCCTCGTTGCCGAGGAAACCGATGACGCCGGCCGCGGCAAGCCAGCCGAGGAACTGCACCGGGCGAGGATTGAGCAGGCGATCGATCGCCTCGTATCCGGCGACGATCGCGCTCGCCAGGATAATGAGCACGATGGCGATGCCGGCGAGGTCCTCGACCCGGCCGAGGCCGTAAGTGAAAGTCTTTGTCGGCTTGCGGCGCGCCAACATGAAGGCGATCCAGAGCGGTATGGCGGTGGTCGCGTCGGCGATGTTGTGGATGGTATCGGCGAGCAGCGCAACGCTGCCCGAGGCCATAACAACGGCAAGCTGCAACGCGGCCGTCACCGCCAGGATTAAGAACGACCATTTGATCGCCCAGATACCGCGATCGGTGGTCGCGATCGTGGCGTCGATCACACCATGCGTATGACCATGCGGACCGTGATGGTCGTGGCCATGGTCATGACCGTGCGTCCCGAACCCGAACCAGTCCAGAATCCTATCCCACATCGAGGCCTCACAGATATTTGGTGAGCTGCTTCAGCTCCTTGAGCGTGTCCCTGGTGGGCTCGCCGCCTTCGACCAGGCAATGCTCCATGTGATCGTGGATCAATTCGCGTTTGGCATTGCCGACTGCGCTTTCTACAGCGTGGAGCTGTTGCGCGAGGTCGAGGCAGGAGCGACCCTGCTCGAACATGGTCAGCACAGCGGCGAGATGGCCGTGCGCGCGCTTGAGCCGGGCGATGATGTCGGGATGCGAGCTGTGTATCGTCATGGCGATATCCTATCCCCCAGGGTAGGATATTAGCAATGGACAACCACCCGAAGCCAATGCCTTACGGATTTGACCGTGAATCCTCGAGGCATCCGTTAGGCATCGCTTGGAAACAATCTGGAACCACAGCGTCACGCACGCCTTTCTTCTGGCAGGAGGAATTTTCCGATGTCAGACAATGAAAGCTCACGCGACGCCGCTGATCACGTCTCGATCGGCGAGGACTTCGACGTCGCCCGTTTCGCGCGGAAGTTCCAGCTTACGATCCCTGAAGCTCGGCAACTCTTTGCCAAATATGGCAATGATCGCGCGGTGCTGGAGCGCGAAGCCCACGCGCTTGGTTCGCGCGCGAACGGCAACGACACGACGGATTAGGGCGCACCTGCCTGCTGCCGGCGAAGTGCTGCGACACAGGCGATGTCGCTGCTCATTCAAGTAACCCGAGGGAATCGAATAGCAGCGGGCTTCAAAGCCTTAGTGCCGCTTGAAATACTGCACCTCGCGCTCGTGCTTCTCAGCGGCCTCGCGCGATTTGAAGGTGCCGAGGTTCCTGCGCTTGCCGGTCCTCGGATCCACTTTGCGCGAGTAGAGACGATACTCGCCGGATTTGAGCTTGCGGATCATGGCGGCCTCCTCTGCAATCTCGTAACTCTAACCCCCGACTTTAACCTCCCGCTGGCCGTACGGGTTCCGGCAAAGTCGAACGTGATCCATTTCACGGAAGGATCTGGCCGAATGTCGGAATCGACGCGGGAGCGACATAATTCGGTCGGATTATTTGCACTCAAATGACTTCCGCGACGTTATGGGTGCGTCGCGAGCGTGCCGGACTGGAGGAGGGTGAGATGGTAACGGCGAAGCTTCACGGTGTTGAACTCGTCAAGGGCCAGAAGTGGACGGTGCGCGTCACCGCCTACGGCACCACGCTGATCTTCCCCTTCGAGGCCGAGCAATATGCGCGCTCTTACGCCGACGGCCAGGCCTTCCGCCTTGGCGTCGAGGTGGTCGAGCTGAAGGACTGCGCCTGACTGTTATCGGCGCACAGACGCAACGAGGCAGGCACAAAGCCCCACATTGACGGTTGCCGCCAGCGCGAGCGTCGCCAGGACGAGATTCCCGCCGCCTGCACCCAAGAGGAGCGCTCCGATGGAGGGAGCCGCGGCCTGCATGATCAGGCTGGGCGTTGCGAGCTTGCCCATGAGCGCTGCGTATTGTTGCGGGTCGAACAGCACCAGCGGCAGGGCGCCGCGCGCTATCGTATGAATGCCGTTGCCGGCGCCATAGAGGATCAACGCCAGGGCGATGAAGGTCTGACTCGTCAGGAGCAGCCAGACCCCAGCCGCAAGCAGCGATACCGATGTCAGCATCGTCCAGATCGGATGATGGCGGTTGCGGCCGATCAGCATTTCGGCCACGCGCGCGCCGACCTGCGAGGGCCCGACCAGGGCGCCTAAGCCGACCGCGGCCGCCAGGCTGACCCCGCGCAGTTGCAGGAGGCTGAGCAGATGCACCGAGAGCATCGAGGCAATCAGCGCGGCCACCGTCTGGATGGAGGCGAGCAGGACGAAACGTGTTCGCGCCCGGCCTGTAGCTGATGCCTGCTTCCGCTCGGCCTTTGCCGGCGACGGCGCCGCGCCTGGCGGCGGCGGTATCACCCAAAGATGGAGCGGCAGGCAGATCAGAAGATGGATCGCCGCGTAGGCGACACAGGCGACGCGCCATCCTGCGTGCTCGACGAGGAAGGCGCTGAGTGGCCAGCAGACCGTGCTGGCAAAGCCGCCGAACAGCGTCAGGTTGGTGATGGCACCGCGCGCCCCCTGCCCATAGAGGCGGCCGAGCGTGGCGAAGCCGGCATCGTAGAGGCCGCTCGACATGCCCAATCCCATAAGCAGCCAGGCAAGCAAGTAAAGCGGATAGGCGGCGGCCGTCGCCAACAGCGAATGCGCGGCCGCCAGCAGCAGCGAACTGGCGGCAAGCACTGGCCGGCCGCCGTGACGCTGGATCAGCCGTCCCGTGATCGGAGACACCAACCCGGCAAGCAGAAGCCCACAGGAGAGTCCGGCCACGACCGAGGGCAGCGACCAGCCCGTGTCGGCGGCGATCGGCGCGGCAAGCACCGCAGGCAGATAGAAGGACGACCCCCAGGCGAGGATCTGCGTGACGCCAAGAGCCGAAACGAGGGCGTGGCGATTGCGGGCCGGCGTAGGCGCTTTCAATCAGCCCTGCCGCGGCACGTATGCGACCCTCTCGCCATCTTCCTTGACGAACTCGCTCACCGGATTGTCGAGCAGCGGCAGCACCGCCTCGGACGGCCGGCAGAGCCTTGTGCCCTTCGGCGTCTCGACGATCGGTCGGTTGATCAGGATCGGGTGGGCGAACATGAAGTCGATCAGCTCGTCGTCGCTCCATTTCGGATCGGCGAGGCCAAGCTCGGCATAGGGCGTCCCCTTCTCCCGCAAAAGCTCGCGCGGAGTGATGCTCATCGCCGCGATCAGTTCCATCAGCCGCTCGCGGCTCGGCGGCGTCTTCAGATATTCGATCACCACCGGGTCCTCGCCGCTGGCGCGGATCATGGCCAGCGTGTTGCGCGAGGTGCCGCAAGCGGGATTGTGGTAGATCGTGACCGTCATGGCTTTGCCTTCAGAGACTGAGATTGCTGAAAGATTCCGGGTCGCAACAGCCAGCCCATCAGCGCCAGCGCAATCAGGGCACCGAGCAGCTCGGCGACGATGAAGCCCGGCAGATCGACCGGCCTGATGCCGGAAAAAGTGTTGGTGAGCGAGCGTGCCAGCGCCACGGCCGGATTGGCGAAGGAGGTGGACGCCGTGAACCAGTAGGCGGCGGTGATGTAGAGGCCGACCAGCCATGGCACTGCCTTTTGCTCGAAGCGAAGGCCGGCGAGAATGACGGCGACCAGCCCGAATGTCGCGACCGCTTCGGAGAACCATTGCGCGGGGCCGGCACGCAGCTTCGTTGCAACTTCTAGGATCGGCAGGGCGAACATGAGATGCGCCGCGAACGTGCCGGCAACGCCGCCGATGAGCTGCGCGACCAGATAGGCCGCAAGATCGCGGACCGGCAGCGTCCTGTTCAGGCAGAACACCAGCGAGACGGCCGGATTGAAATGCGCTCCCGAAACCGGCCCGAGGATGGTGATCAACACCACCAGCATGGCGCCGGTGGCGAGCGTGTTGCCGAGCAGCGCCAGCGCCACATCATGTGTCAACGTCTCGGCCATAATTCCGGAGCCGACAACGGTTGCGACCAGAAGACCAGTGCCAAGGGCTTCGGCAACAACCCGGCGCGGAAAATCGAAGGAGATCATTGCCGGGTCCCCTCGCCCGGCTGGCAGCAAGGTGCAGCAAGCGCCGGCGCGCAGATTTCCGGGCGGCCCGAGCAGCAATCCTCCATCAGGAACCGGATCAGTCCGGACAGCGCGTCGAATTCGGCGCTGTAGACGATCGAACGCGCGTCGCGCCGCGCGGTCACCAGACCGGCGCGCTCCATTTCCTTCAGATGGAAGCTGACATTGGAGGGCGAGACCTCGACCTGGTCGGCAAGCGCACCGGCGGCGATGCCGTCCGGTCCAGCGACGACCAGCAATCGCAGCAGCCGCAGCCGCGTCTCCTGCGACAGCGCGCCGAAGGCGATCAGGGCTTGACGTTCATCCACGTTTCAATAATCCTTGAAATATCGAAATGAGGAATAGCCGACATGCTTTCCCCTGACAACCGGAAAATCGCCCCTGCCCTTCCACTGGAGCCATCCGACCTGACAATCGGCGACCTGCTCGATGCGCTGGCCGACCACAAGGACAAGCCGCTGGTGTTCCGCTATGACGGACGGCCGGTGAAGCCGGGCTACCACGTGACGGAGGTCAAGGCGGGGCAGTTCTCGGCGCTGGATTGCGGGGCAAACCCCGAATCCTGGTCGGAAATCTTCGTGCAGCTATGGGACGTCGACGAAGGCGGACCGGTCCACATGCCGGCCGGCAAGTTCGCTGCCATCATCCGCAAGGTTGCCGATCACGTGGCGCTCGACCGGTCCGCCAGGCTGACATTCGAAGTCAGCGACGGGATCCGGCCGATGGGGCTTCACCGGGCAACGCAGCCGACACTGGTCGGCGATGCCGTCGAGGTCGAGCTGTCGCCGCGGCCTGCAAGCTGCAAGCCGCGCGATCGATGGCTGGAAGAACAGAAGGCGGCGAGCGCATCCTGTTGTTCGCCCGGGATCGGCAAAGCCTGCTGTGGCTGAAATTTCGTCGTGCTCTTCGAACTCAATTGAATTTATAGCTGAAGCCGAATTGGACGGAGTCCGTCCGCAGCGCGTGGCGTTGTTCCCCAAAGATCGGGGACACTTGGGCTACCGCTTTGCCATAGTCGGCATGGCGGTATTCGACCCGCACCGACCAGTCCCTTGCAAGGGCGTACTCAAGACCGGCGCCAACGATGACTCCGGTGCGGGTTTCGGAAAATGAGAACTTGGTGAGAGGTGGCAACTCGGCCATCCAATAGTCAAATTTCGCCACGCTGACGCCGGCAGTGCCGTATAGCAGCATCCGATCGAAGGCAGCCCCCACCCGCGCCCGTGCCGAGCCTTGCCAACGCGAGGTCGCCGAGCCCCCGAACGCGGGCAAGCCACCCACCGTCTGGCTGGAAGCCTCGGCGTTCGAAAGACCCCAATCGACTTCGACGCCGATCACGAAAGGCGCGTCGATCTGCCAGTTGTAGCCCAGATGCAATCCACCGGTCACGCCGCCGCCGGAGTATGCGGTGGGGCCGAAAAAGGAGTTTCCGGGACTGCCGATATCCCAGTGTCCGGATGGCCCAAGCCAGCCTATGTCACCTCCGACATAGGCGCCGCTCCAGTCGAAAGCCTCCGGTGCGGCCTGGACGTCGGCCGCCAGGGCCGCCGACCGACCGGCAAGCGTTGCCAGCGCGCAAACGAACGCCACGCCCGAGATGAAATTTCCATGTCGCATAGAATATGTCCCCGCAGGATTTCAGAAATGACGCGACAATAGGCGACGAACCGGCGGCGGGCTTGGAACCCACACGACCGCGCCTTGGACCGGACGCGACCGGAGCTCGATGGTTGACGGAACTGTTGCGTCCGGGTGACAGGCCGAGATTCAGCGAGCGGCAAGCGCCGCCTGCCGCACGTCGGTCGGCGTCGCCCCAAAGCGGTGGCGGAAGCGGCGGTTGAAATAGGAGATGTCGGCGAAGCCGGCGTCGTAGGCGATAGCGCCCACCTCGACAGCCGCCAGGCGTGGGTCGCAGAGCGCCCGGTGGACGCTGAGCAGGCGCAGCTCGAGAAGGTAGTCGGCGAAGCTGGTTCCCTGCCCTCGGAGAAGCTTCCGGACATAGTCTGGCGTAACGCCCTGGCGCCTGGCGACATCTTCGGCCGAAAGGCCGGGCAGATGGAGATTGGCGGCGACGTCGCCCTTGATGGCCTTGAGCCGGGCCGCGCGCAGGCCCCGGCCACGGGCGATCTCCACAGCCTCGCCACTGTCGGCCAGCGTCAGCGCCAGGAGGTCCTGGATATGCGCGGCCAGCCCGAGCTGCAGTTCCGGCGATGCGAGAGCGCCGGCATTGTTGATCATGCCGGCATAGCCGATGAGAAGGCGAAGCGACTCTCGGCCGGCGTCGATCGAGCTCACCAACAGTCGGTCGAAGCCTGGCGCGATCGAGGCAAGCACCGCCCGTGGCACGTAGAGACTGAGATAGCGACCGGAATCGACCAGCGTGTGGATGGCGGGCTCACTGGTCAGCATCATCACCGCCTGGCCGGGCAGGGTCAGCGCCTCGCGGTTGCGCTGCACCGAGTGGCCGCGCCCGGCAAGCACCGCAATCAGCATGACCATGTCGCCGGCGTTCTTCAGGTGTTGCCGCCTGATCCGGTAATGGGCATTGCTGCGGGCGCCGGTCGACAGGCTGACGCCCGGCAGCGACCGCAAGGTCACCTCGGCTCGGAACGGCTCATCGCCAAACGGCTCGATCTCCAGGTTGAAGAGCTTGTGCCCATAGAATTCGAGCCAGGTGCCCAGCCTGTCGCGCGGCGGCACGCTCATAGTCGACAGATGCAAGGGCGCTCCAGGCGCAATCTTCCCGGTATCTGGCAAGCCCACCCACCCCGCCCCTCGCGGCGACACGAAACGCTGTCTATGTTTCGGCGGGATAGGCCGCCTTGTCAAACGGGTCCGATGATCTTCCCCGCCTCGCCGCGATCGCCGAACCGGCCGAAGCGAAGTAACAACGACGTCCCTGGCTGCCGAGGGGCGCGACCGACCGCCGGCCGGAACAGGTCCTGACCACACGTAATTTAGCGATCCCTTGTATTTCTTGAAAATCAGGATCATGCTCGGACATGCGCAGCGGGTTCGAAAGGGCAAAGGCGTTATGGAATATGCAGTCTGCTACGACCACAGTGGGACCGCGTTGGCGTGGTCGATCTTCCTCGATATCACGGCGTTTTTCCTGATCATGGCAGCATTTGCCGCCGCGCGGCTGATCGCGATATCGCGCGCAGATTCGGTCGAACCGCTTCAGATCGCTTAATAGCCTGAGCGTCGATCCCAGAGCGGTTCACCGTTTCACGGAGACGCCGAACCGCTCTATCTTTTTGACGCAATTCCGGACGGAAAACCGCGCCGCACTTTTCCTGGAATTGCTCTAGTCCTGGCGGGTTCGCCGGCCGGCTTCACCAAACAGCGCCGAGCAGTCGATCTCGTCGCGGAAAAGCGCGTCGGGATCGAAGACCAACCACGCTGCATGCGTGCGCAGGTACTTCAGCCTGGCGTTCTTTTCAGCGCGCACCTTGCGCTCCGCCTCGGCAAGCGCGGCAGGGGACGCCCTATCGGTCTTGTCGGGATGAGACCCCTTCGACATAGCGACATAAAACGCAGCCGCCACATCTGGCGTTCCGTCGGGAATGGCGCGGTCTCCATGCCCGCCCCGGCGACCGAACGCCGCAAGGAACTTTCCATCGGCCGGAATAGTTCCTGGATCAACGGGTGCGAACATGGGAAATGCGTCGCTTCATTTCTTAAAAGGGATGGGTTACCTGATCTCGACGGTCAGCGTCCTTCTTTTGGCGATCGTCAGCTGGTCGAGTGCATCAAAAGACCTTTTGTTGACTGCATGCCTGCTCGCGGGCGCCACGACGTCTATTGTCGGCATGTTTTGCCGTTGGCTGTCCTACGAGATCGAAAAACGACAAGAAGAGAGCGCCAACAAACCCACGATTCGACGATGAAGACACCCACGGCAGACCGTGGCGCAGGTGCTTGGAGACGGGGCCGCCCGGCCCAAATTAATTCCAGTAGCGGAACACCCTGCCCATTCTGTTGGGCATCATGAAAATCTCTTCCGCATGCGAAAACCCGGCATCCCGGCCCATGCCGAGCCATGTGTCGACGGTTTCCGGGAAATCGGCCAGAAGCATGTGCCTTTCCATCGACGCGAATTCCTCGTCGGAAACAGCCGACCATTCATCGCGCAGCAGCGAAAAGCGTGCGAGCCAGGCGGCGCGATCCTCTCCCTCGAACAGCGCCGGCTCCCAGATGGCGAACAGACCCAACCCTCCCAAGGCCCTGTGGGCGTCCCGCATCAGCCTCGCCTTGGCTTCCGCCGGAAGATGATGCAGCGACATGCCGATCCAGATAACGTCGACCGGCTCCGACCATCTCGCCAACGCCTGCGCGAAATCGCTGCAACGCAGCTCGACGGGACAAGGGAGACCGTCGAGCGTTTGAGCCGCGAGCCGAAGCGATGCCTCCGAAAGGTCGATGCCGACATAGCCCCCGATAGCGGTTGTCATCAACATCGCGGCGGAGGCGCTCGCATCTCCGCACGCCACGTCGAGGAACCGGAACGACGCGGGCGCATGCTCGACAAGCAAGCCGCGCAGAACGCGATAGACCTCGCGATGGTACATGAGGTTCGCGCCCACGATCCTGCGGTAGGTCTCGAGCTCCCTATTGAATATGTCCTGCGAGCCGGCTACCTCGTTGTCCGTCGTCACCGGCGCGTTTTCAGTCAACGCACTTGGCATGATGTCCTCCCATGGAACCTCGATGGTGCACGGCTAAGAGGCGCCGCCCGCGGCATGGAGATGCAAGGCGCGGAAGACCGCCGTGTGGCCAGGGGTCGCCACGCCCAACTTCATGCCCAGTTCGTGCATTCGCCCGGACAGCCAGGCGACCTCAATCGGCTTTCCCCTTTCGAGATCGTTGGCCATCGACGACTTTCCGTGCGGAGGCAGAGCGGCCCACCTCGTCATGACACGGTCCTCGAACCCTTCGGCCATCGGATGACCGGCTGCTGCGGCAACTGCCATGCCCTCGTCCCGCAACTGTTCGATGAAAATCCGTGCTTCGGGATTGCTGAGGATCGGACCGATCCCGGAACGCATGAGCGACGTTCCGCCGGAGAAGGCCGCGAGCGTCACGAACTTCTCCCAGAGCACGCCGTCAATATCGGCAACCGGCTTCAGCTCCAGCCCGACAGACCGATCGCAGAGTGTCTGAAGCTCCCCGATGAGAGGATCGCGGTGCCCGCCGACGAAGATATGCGGCAGCCCGCCCGCATGGACGACTTCCCCGGGGCTGCCGATAAATCCGGAAAGGTAGGTAGCCCCGCCGATCACTCTGTCGCCGGGAACATGGCGGCTAAGAATTTCGATGCTGTCGATGCCGTTTTGCAACGTCACGACGCGGGTGTTCCTGGCAATCAGCGGTCCGAGCGACGCTGCGGCCTCCTCGCTGTCGTAGAGCTTGACGACAAAGATCACGAGATCGACGGGACCGATGTCGGCCGGCGCATCGCTTGCGGACACGACAGGCAGAAAGACGTTGCCGGTACCGCTTTGAATTCGCAGGCCGCCTTGGCGCATTGCCGCAAGGTGCGCGCCGCGAGCAATAAAGCTGACGTCGCCTCCCGCCTCAGCGAGCCTCGCCCCGACATAGCCGCCGATGCCGCCCGCTCCCATCATTGCGATCCGCATGCCGTCTCCTCGACGCCAGCTGCCGCCGCCATGGGCCGCGCAACCCGGAACGCGCGAACGACCACAATTTATATTAGCAGGTCCTTTATAAATCGGCCAGCCGGCCAGAGCCGCGCCGGCAGCCCTGGCTGCGCCGGTGTATTCCCGGCTTCGTCCTTATGGATGCATTCCATTCATATTAGCAGGAGCGTATATTTCTTCGTCAGCCGGTGCCCTCTTAGCGAAGTCCCCGTACTAAGTCCCCGCCGGTCAGGCCCGGTGGCCCTTAAATCCCCAAAATCCGCAAGGCCACCGGGCCGCTCCCGTGTCAGGCTCCTCTGCTTTTCGCCAAACTTTTGACTGAAGTCGAACTGCCCAACGTGGAAGTCGCGGCTGCGCCGTTAACCCGTCCCCAGGAGGCCGGACCAAGGTCGGTGTCGCAATCGCCGCGGCTGGCCTATAATCTTTGCCGGCGGCGGGGTGAATCATGCTTATGTTCAGGGAGACATTGAAACGACTTGTGCAAGTCTGGAGCGGGCTGTCCCTGGCCTGGCAGTTCGTGATCGCCGGAGGCATCGGACTTCTGGCCGTGATGCTGGTGGTGGGTCTGTGGGTGACATCGCAGATCCGCCAGGGCGTCATGCACAACTCCGCCACCACCACCGCGCTCTATGTCGACAGCGTGATCGCGCCGCTTTTGCCGGACCTGCGCAAGAACCAGGAGCTGGACTCCACCGTCAAGCGGGCGCTGGACGAGACGCTCGGACAGGGAGCGCTCGGAAAGCGGCTGGTGTCGTTCAAGCTGTGGCGTCGCGACGGCACCGTCCTCTATTCGAAGGATTCCGACCTCATCGGCAGGCGGTTCAAGCCCAACGCCAACCTCGTCGCCGCCTTCGCCGGCAACGTCATGGTCAAATACAACCAGTTGGACGACGAGGAAAACGACAAGGAACGGGCGCTCGGCCTGCCGCTGCTCGAAATCTACAATCCGGTGCGCGAGCCCTGGTCCGGCGACGTTGTTGCCGTCACGGAGTTCTACGAGGTCTCCGACGACTTCGAGGCGAACCTAGGCTCGGCGCTGAAATGGAGCTGGCTGGTCGTGGCGGCCGCCACTGCGGCCTCGCTGGCGTTCCTTTCGGGCATCGTCTTTCGCGGCAGCCGCACCATCGTCACCCAGCGGGCGGCGCTGGAGGCCAAGGTCGCCGAGCTGCAGGCGGCGCTGGCGCAGAACTCGTCGCTGCGCCAGCGCGTGCAGCGCGCCTCGCGCCGCGCCACAGCCATCAACGAGCGCTACCTGAGGCGCATCGGCGCCGACCTGCATGACGGGCCGGCGCAGCTGGTGGCGCTCGCCGCGCTCAGGATGGACAGCCAGGCGCTGGTCGACCCTGCCACGCCGAAACCGCAGCGCGAGGCCGAGATCGCCCATATCCACAAGACGCTCGGCGAGGCGATGCGCGAGATACGCGGCATCTGCAACGGCCTGGTGCTGCCGCAGATCGAGACCCAGGCGGTGGCCGACATATTGCGGCTGGCGGTGGCCGAGCACGAGCGTCGCACGGACACCAAGGTGCTGCTGACGCTGCCCGAGCGCTTGCCGGAACTCGGCACGTCGGAGAAGATCAGCATCTATCGTTTCGTGCAGGAAGGGCTGAACAACGCCTACCGGCACGGCAAGGGCAAGGGCCAGCAGGTGAGGGCCACGATGAAGGGCGGCAAGTTGGTGGTCGAGGTGCAGGACACCGGTCCGGGTTTCGACCCCGTGAGGAGCGAAGGCCTAGGGCTCGCCGGCCTCAGGGAGCGCATCGAAAGCATCGGCGGGCAGTTCGAGACGCTCTCGGGCCCTGGAGGAACGAGACTGGTAATTACATTGTCTGTCGAGGAGCAGCCGTGACCGCACCCATCCGTATCGCTATTGTCGACGACCATCCGCTGTTTCGCGAGGGCGTGGCGCGCAGCCTCGGCGAGATCGGCGGGTTCGAGCTTGTGGGCGAAGGCGCCAGCGCCGAGGACGCCGAAAGGCTGGTTCGCGCCAGCGCGCCCGACATCCTGATGCTCGACATCTCCATGCCGGGCGGCGGCCTCAACGCGCTGGCCAGCATCCTTTCGGCGGCGCCCGAGCAGAAGATCGTCATGCTGACCGTATCCGAGACCAATGCCGACGTGGCCCAGGCTCTGAAGGCGGGCGCGCGCGGCTATGTGCTGAAAGGTGTCGGCTCCAAGTCGCTGGCCGAGATCCTTCGCGATGTCGCCAACGGCCAGAGCTATGTCTCGCCGACGCTTTCGGCCCGGCTGCTGTCCGACCTGCTGCAGCCCACCGGCCGCAAGCCCGACCCGCTCAGCCAGCTCACCGGCCGCGAGGCCGAGATCCTGAGGCTGGTGGCGGAGGGCCTGAGCAACAAGGAGGTCGCCGCCCGGCTGTCGCTGCAGGAAAAGACAGTCAAGCACCACATGACCCGAGTGCTCGCCAAACTCAACGTGCGCAACCGCACCGAAGCGGCGCTGCTGATGCATGAAGCGAAGGACAGGCAGTAGGGATTAGGCAGTTGGGGATAGGGAAAAGGACTCTACTGCCTAATCCCCACTGCCTATTCCCTAAACGCAATCACCCCCGCCTCCGGAAGACGGGGGTGACATGCGAGGGCGGGAAAAGGGGGTAGCTTCTCTCGACCCTCACAGGCTTAGCAGACGGGCCAGATCCTCCTGGGTCGCCAGGCGGTCGATGATGGTGCGGCCTTGTGCATCGGTCATCTCGAAGCGGCCGTTCGCGATCTCCTCCTTCATGCCGTTGCGGTGGACGACGGTGATCTTGTTGCCGTCGACCTCAACCGTATCGCCGGTCGCCGCATTGACATGGCTGGCATTGCGGCCTGGATTGGTGTTGCCCTTGCCGCTGTTGTTGCCGGGGCCGGCGTTGGCGTTGCCGCCTCCGGCGTTGCTGTTGCCTGAGTTGCCGCCACTGCTGTTGCCGCCGTTTCCGCCGCCGTTGCCGCCGGCATTGCCACCGCCGTTGCCATTGCCGGCATGCGCTGTGGCCGCGACGATTTTGGCCGTGCCGTCGATCGTGAATTTGCAGGGCGCGACAACAAGCGCCAGCGCGGCCGTGGCGCGCAGCGTGAGACGAGCAAGCGGTTTGAAGGCGGGTCTGCGCATGCTGTCCTTGTTATGCCGGTCCCGCCTCGGCCCTGCCGAAGTTCCGCTCTCAGCCAGGCCGAGGCGGAACCGGTGTCTTGACCGGGGAAACATTCACGGTTTGGTAAGGCTACGGAAGCGGCCCACGACCCATGCCATGTCCGGTCGGACCTTTTCTGCCGCCACTTCGGGACCAACGTCGCAACCAAAACGCGTCGCGAAAAGCCGATTCACGCGGCACGCTTTGGTCTTTGTTTTGCGCCTGTCGTGTTCCCAAAACCGCTGCCCACTTTTGGGCGACATGCTTGGAGGGAGAAGAAATTCGAACCTGAGACTGCCGCCGCGTTAACCAAATCACTTGGAAATTGGCCGACAATTCTTTAAGACTGTGCCTCGCGAGAACCGCGCGGACGCCCAAACGAGCCGCGGCATGCTGCGGGGCAGTTGTCCTCCGGGGACATAAAGAAGCGCCGTAACATTTTGATTTTGCATATGGATTGTTTCCCCGGGTCTGCGGGGCCATACGCCAAGGGTCCGCTCATTCGGCATCTGTCCCAAGGGCCCATAAAAGTACCCCCGCCAAAAGGCGGGGGCAAGGTGAGCAGCGGGAGTTCCGTCATAAGACGATCAGGACCGAAGAGACGAAGCAAAAGGTGGCAACCTGATTTTGCAGCGCTGGCCTTTGGTCCCTTAAAGATCTAATCCAGATAGAACCTCGCTCTCACAAACTCTTCAGACGATTGAGATCGGCCATTGTAGCCTTGCGCTCGACGATGGTGCGACCGAACTTGTCCTCCATTTTGAAACGTCCGTTCTCAATCTGCTCCTTCATTCCGTTCGGGTGCGTGACCGTTACACTGTTGCCGCTGACCTCGACTTTGTCCCCGGTCAACGCATTCACGTGGTCGTCGACTTCTGTGGCGCTGGCATTTGCGGTGCTGGCGCTGCTTGCGCTGCTGCCCACTCCACCGCTGTTGCTGTTGCTGCTGTTTCCGCCGCTGTTGCTGTTTCCGCTATTGCCGTTCGAGCCGCCGTTTCCGTTGTTTCCGCCGCCGTTACCGCCGCTGTTTCCACCATTTCCGCCGCCGTTGCCGCCGGAACCACCATTTCCGTTTCCACCACCGCCGCCATTGCCGCCGCCGCCTTTGCCGGCATAGGCCTTGGCCACGATAGGACCGTCGATGGAGAGATGAAGAGGCGCGACAACCAAAGCCAGCGCAGTAAGCGCTCGCAAGACATGCCTGCAGCCCATGCGCGCTAAGCGCATCCCATTCTCCCCATGCCAGCCATCCAGCCCTTCGGCCGAACTACCCCACTGGCAATGTCGCAGCATCAGCATCCCCCAATCAGCGTGTCATGGGGAAGTGGCCCACGACCCTTGTCTTGTTTGCTCGGACCTTTTTCATAAAGTCACCAGACCTAAGTCTTATCTCAACCGCCGGATGTGGTCCGGTGCGATCGCGCGCAGCTTCATTTCCCCGCGCGAATCCTTCACTCGAGCGACGGGACCGGCGCACTCGCCGTCACGGCCGCGCCGAAGGCGGCCACGATCACGGCGGCGATGCCGGCCCATTGCAGGACGCTGAGGCTCTCATGCAGGAACAGGAAGCCGATCAGCGCACCGAGCGCCGGCTCCAGGCAGACGAGCATGCCATAGACCTTGGCCGGCATGCGGGTCAGCGCCATCATCTCCAGCCAGAAGGGCAGCGCGCTGGAGAACAGGCCGACGATCGCCGCGCCCGCCATCACATGCGGGTCGGCGAGATAGGGCTGGGCGGCGGAGAAACCGAAAGGCAGCGCAAGTACCGCGGCAATCGCCATGCCATAGGCGGAGGTGCGGGCGCCGAGCTCAGCGCCGGCCTTCTGCGCGAAGACGATGTAGAGCGCCCAGCAGCCGCCGGCGGCAAGGGCCAGCAGCACGCCCGCCGGGTCCAGCCCGCGGCTGACATCGGCGAAGGGCGACAGCAGCACGATGCCGGCGAGCGCCAGCACCACCCAGACGAGGTCGACGAGGCGCCTCGAACCCAGCGTCGCGACCAGCAGCGGGCCGGTAAATTCCAGCGCCACGCAGATGCCCAGCGGAATGCGTTCGAGCGCGGTGTAGAAGAGAAGGTTCATGACCGAGACGGTGACGCCGTAGGCGGCGAGCCAGGGCAGGCCTCTGCGCGACGGCATCACCTTCCAGGGCCTCAGCACCGCTGCCAGCAAGAGGGCGCCGATGAGGAGCCTGAGCATCGTCGTGCCCTGAGCACCGACGATCGGGAACAGGCCCTTGGCGAAAGCCGCGCCCACCTGCACGGAGAGCATGGCGCCGAGCAGTCCGAGGATGGGCAATGCGCCCGCCTGAACCTCGGGTTTTGCGGTTTGCGTCGACGTCACCCTCTCCACCCCCTGCCCTTACGGTCCGAGGCGGAGATAAAGCCTGGCGATCGCGCTGTCGTGAGGCAGCCTGGCCCGGATGGTGGGACAGGCGCCCATCACGCCGCCGTCTGATTTGCTGCGCCGCACAAAGGGTTGAAATTCAAGGCTCTTTTCGCTGAACTGCCGAAGCATCGACGTTACGAATGCGTTATTCTTTCAATACCTCGAAATACCCGCTATGGTTGCCGGTATATTTCTTCAGCATCCTCCGCGGCAGATACTCTCGGAAATCAGACCAACTGCCCATGAATATATAGGACCATTGGATAGACCCGCGAGTCGTTAAATTAGTCAACTGCGACATACAACCGTCTACATCACGCCTTTATTTCAAATTCGTAAGGATTTTGTGTTGCGCTGCAACATCGGCCGCGACAATCGTTGGCCGGGGGCGTGCTCGGTGGAGGATGCCATTACATTGACCTGGACTGGCGTACCGCTGGCCGGAATTGGCGCCGTCGCCCCGGACGGGAATTCGTCAACAGGCCAAGCCGATCGATTTTGCGCGTCCAGCACCGGGTTTTGCGGCGGACGTGGCGGAAACCGCTGATGGCGAACGCGCGCGACATCCAACTGGACACGCTGCGGGCTGTCGCGGTGACGCTGGTGCTTTACGCGCATTTCCTGGCGCCCGGCGGCTCGTCCTTCCTCGGCCATCTCGGCGTGCGGCTGTTCTTCGTGCTCTCGGGCTTCCTGATCACGCGCCTTTTGCTGGAGGCGCGCGACACCGCCGAATTCGAGGCCGGACCGGCGCTGCGCTCCTTCTATGCCAGGCGGATGATCCGCATCTTCCCGCCTTATTTCGCGGTGCTGGCCCTCGTCTGGCTCACCGATCTGGAGCAATCCAGATCCTCGCTCGCCTGGCATGCGCTCTACCTCTCGAACTTCTGGTATGCGCAGCGCAACGAATGGACGCCTTGGTTGCTCTGCCATTTCTGGAGCCTCAGCATCGAGGAGCAGTTCTATCTTGCCTGGCCGCTGATCGTGCTCCTGGCGCCGCGCAGGCGCATCGAGGCGATCACCATCGGCGTCATTGCCTTCTCGCTCGCCTACCGCTTCTACTGGCCGATCGCCGCCGACCCGGCGCTGGCGCGAGACCTTTTGCCGCCGGCCTCGATGGATGCGCTTGCCTGCGGCGCCCTGCTTGCCGTCCGCCGCGCGAGAGGCGCCGACATCCCGCGCTGGATGCGGCTCGCCGCGCCGGTTTTCGCTGCGGTTTTCCTGCTCGTCGTCTGGTCGGATCCTGGGCCGGCGAGCTCGGCCTGGGAGTGGCCGCGCTGGCTCCTGGTGCAGGTGCTGCCGCCGGTGCCGCTGGTGACGGTCGTCGCCGCCTGCTCGAACGGCCTTGGCGGCGCGCTCGGCAGGCTGGCCGAACTGCCGCCGCTGCTCTTCCTCGGCCGCATCAGCTACGGCGTCTATCTCTACCACCCGATCCTGCTGGCCTATGCCGTCAAGGCGCAGCCGTGGCTCCCGCTCAACGTCTCGCAACAGGGGCCGGGCCGATTCCTGGTCGCCGGCGCCGCCACGCTGATTGCGGCCTCGCTCTCCTGGGTATTTTTCGAGAAGCCGCTCAACAGCCTCAAGCGCTATTTCCCTTATGTCGCACGGCCGCGCTCACGCGCGCCGGGCGAAGCCCGCCTGTTCGGCGCCGCCCCGGCGCTCGACCTGCAGCGAACGGAGGCGAGGCGATGATGGCGACCGCCGCTCCCTTCATCTCCGTGCTGCTGCCGGTCTACAATGCCGAGCCCTACATCGCCGCCGCGATCGGATCGATCCTGCGGCAGGATTACGGCCGGCTGGAAGTCATCGCCATCGACGATGGGTCGACCGACAGGTCGCTGCAGCTCCTCGAACGCTGCCGCCGCGACGACAGCCGCGTCTCCATCATCTCGCGCGAGAATCGCGGCCTCGTCGCCTCGCTCAACGAGGGGCTTGCGGCCGCGCGAGGCGAGCTCGTCGCGCGCATGGACGCCGACGATTTCGCCTATCCCTGGCGGCTGTCGCGCCAGGTGGCGCTGTTTGCCGCGCGGCCCGAGCTCGGCTTCTGCGGCTCGGTCGTCGATATGCTGCAGCACGGCCGCATCGCCCGGGGCAGGCTCGATCCGGTGTTCCGCCTCGACCTCCCCGTGCTGTCGAAATTCTTCACGATCTTCATGCACCCGACAGTGGTCTACAACCGCCGGGTCATCGACGACGCCGACCTCCATTACGACGCCGGCTACCGGCATGCCGAGGATTTCGACCTCTTCCGGCGGCTCGCCGACCGCTATCCGGCGGCCATGATCGAGGAGAGCCTGCTCGTCTACCGCGTCCATTCCGGCAGCGTAACCAGCCGGCACATCGGCGAGATGCGGCGCACGCATCTGAGGATCGTCGGCGAGAATCTCGAGCGCACGGGCCTGGCTGAGGACAGCGCGGACCTGCGCGCTATCGGCGAGACGGTCACCCTCGACACCGTGGCCCGGGCGGCAGCCTTCATCCGCGCGCTGGAGCAGCGGATCGCCGTGCTGCCCGCGGCGGGGCGGCCGAGCTTCGAGGCCGGCGCGCTCAACCTCTTCTATTTCCTCTACCAGCTCGTCAACGACGAGGAGCAACCGGCTTTGACGCATGAGCTTTTGACGCTTGCCGCGAAATGGAACGTCATCCGCCGCCGCGAGCAATATGCGCTGCGCCCCGGCGCCTGGGCGCCCTGGCTGAGCCAGGTCTCAATGTGGGCGGGCAAGCGCGCCGACCGGATGGCCTACCGCTTCAAATCCACGCCGGCAGCGGCGGTGCTGGCGCGCTATCGGATGGGGGCGGCATGAGCGGGTTGGGCTTGCAGGGTGGCAACGACGAACGTCGGCGGGACAGCACCCCCCTTTGTCCTGCCGGACATCTCCTCCGCAAGGGGGGAGATTGTCAGCCTCGTCGACGGCACCCACTCGTTCAACGCTGGAGATTGGCGAAAGCCGAGATGACGTCCAATCTCCCCCCTTGCGGGGGAGATGTCCGGCAGGACAGAGGGGGGTGGGAAGGATCGCGGCGCATCGAATTTATCCGCCGGGCTGACGTAGCCGCAGAGGCCCCGCCATGAACGCCGAGCGCCATCCGCCGTTGTGGCACCCGGCCCTCCCGGCCCCTCCCTGGCCCAGGCAGCGGCCGCAGGTCTCCTTCATCGTCTGCACGCGCGACCGTGCGGCGGTGCTTGAAGCCTGCATCGATTCGATCCGCGCCGCCTGCCGGGCGCATCCCGCCTTTGCCGCGGAGCTGGTGGTGGTCGACAACGGCTCGCGCGACGGCACGGCGAAATACCTCTCACGGATCGCCGCGACGTCCGACGTTGCGCTGACCGCGATCTCGGAGCCGCGTCCCGGACTGGCGGCGGCGCGCAATGCGGGACTGGCGCAGGCGCGCGGGCGCGTGCTGGTCTTCGTCGACGACGACTGCAGGCTCGACCGCAACTACCTCGTCGACCTCGAGCGGCACTATGCGAGCGGCGAGAGATGGCTGATCCGCGGCGGCCGTGTCGAGATCGGCGACGCGCGCGACCTGCCCTTCACCATCAAGCGCTGCGACAAGCGCGAGCGGCTGACGCCGTCGGTGCATCCGGGTGGATTCGTGCTCGGCTGCAACATGACCATGCATCGCGACGTCGCCGCTCGTATCGGCCCCTTCGACGAACGCTTCGGCGCCGGCGGGCCGCTGCGCTCGGCCGAGGATACCGACTATCTGGTGCGCGCCATGCTTGCCGGCATGGCGGTAGAATATGTGCCCGACATGACGATCTTCCATCACCACGGCAGGCGCGGCCGCAAGGCAATCGACCGGCTGCACCGCGACTATCATTTCGGCAACGGCGCGCTCTGCCTGAAGCACATCCGCCGCGCACCCTGGCTGCTGCGCCATTTCTACTGGGCGACGCGGGGGGCACTGCGCGAGCTCGTCGGCGGTCCGCGCTTCGACCAGGAGCTCAGGCTGTCGCACTGGCCGATCGTGCTGATGAATCTCGCGGGCGCGGCGAAGTTCGCGCTTCTGCCGCTCACCGGACGGCCGCAACAGCGGCCGCTACCGGCCAAGGAAACCGCCGAGGCCAGCGCGGAGGCCGGCGCGCGATGACTCGGCCCAAGGCCCCAGCCCTGCCGATGCTGCGGCGCGCGCTCGGCCGCCGCCAGCTCGGCCTGCTGCCGGTCGTCGTCGCGCTCGGACTTGCAAGTGCGGCGCTCGAAGGTTTCGGCATCGGGCTCATCATCCCGCTGCTCGGCATCATCATGGGGCATGGCGAGCCGACCGGCATGGCCGGCCTCTCCGCCTTGCTGCAGAAGGTCGGCGCCGGGCTCGGCGAGCGCGAGCGGCTGATCGCCATCTCGGCCGCGATCCTCGGCTCGATCCTGCTGAAAAACCTGCTTGCCTTCGCCAATTCGGTGCTGACCGCCCATATCTACGGCAAGGCCAGCCAGACGATCCGCGGTGCGCTCGCGGCGCGGCTGCTCGAGGTCGGCTATCCCTTCTTCCTGAAGGAGAGCCCGGGGCGGCTGCTCAACATCATCTCCAACGAATCCTGGCGGGCGTCGGACGCCATCCAGGGGATGCTCGGCGCCGTCGTCAGCGCTTCGGCGGCGCTGATCCTGCTTGCGTTCCTGCTGCTCCTCTCCTGGCAGATGACGCTCTTGGTGATGCTGGGACTGGCGCTCGTGCAAGTCGCGCATATGGCGCTGTCGGCGCATCTGAGGGCGCCCAGCCGCAGCGTCGCGGCGCGCAACAGCGCGCTCGCCTCGCAGATGCTGCATCTGGTGCATGCCGGGCGTCTCATCCGCATCTTCGGCCAGGAAGCGCGCGAGAAGGCGGCGTTCGAGAAGGCGTCGGACAGCGTGCGGCGGGCGGCCTTCCTGCTCTCCAGCCGCCAGGGCGCGCTGGCGCCGCTGACGGAAGTGCTGCACGCCATGCTGTTCCTGGCGGTGGTGATCGGCGCCTGGCTTGCAGGCTTGAGCTTCCCGCTGGTCGCGGCCTTCCTCATCCTGCTCTACCGCCTGCAGCCGCATGTGAGAGCCCTGCAGATGACCTGGAGCCAGTTGCAGGGGCTTTCCGGCTCGCTGGAAGAAGTGACGTGGCTGCTCGACCCCGAAGGCAAGCCCGCGCCACCCGAAGGCAGCCGCCCCTTCGCCGCTTTAAGCGAAAAGATCGCCTTCGAGGGCGTGAGCTTCAGCTATGCCAATGAGGAGCAGCGCGCGGCGGTGCTCAATGCCGTGAGCTTCGATATCCGGAGCGGCCGCTCGACGGCGCTGATCGGCCGCTCCGGCGCCGGCAAGACGACGATCGTCAACCTGCTCTGCCGCTTCGTCGAGCCGGATGGCGGCAGGATCCTCGTCGATGGCGCGCCGCTCGGCGAGATCGACCCGGCCGAATGGCGCCACCACATCGCCTTGGCCAGCCAGGAGCTGGAGCTGGTGGACGGCACGATCCTCGACAACATCACCTACGGCAAGGACACCGCCAGCGCGGAAGAGGCGCGCCGCGCGGCCGAGCTCGCCGAGGCGCACACCTTCATCGAGACGCTGCCGCAGGGCTACGCAACCGTCGTCGGCTATCGCGGCGTCAATTTGTCGGCCGGGCAAAGGCAGCGCATCGCGCTCGCCCGCGCGCTGCTGCGCGACCCGGATATCCTCATCCTCGACGAGGCCACCAACGCGGTCGACGGGCTTTCGGAGGCGGCGATCGTGGAGACGCTGAAATCGCGCGCCGGCCGCCGCACGACGATCGTCATCAGCCACCACCACTCGACGATCTCGTTCTGCGACGACCTGGTGATCCTGGAGCATGGCAGGGTGAAGAAGCAAGCGGCGTTCGCGGAACTGGCGGCGCGCAGCATGGATGAGCTGTATCAGCCGGAGTGAGGGGGTGGATCGCGGCGTATCTCCTTCGTCATCCTAGGGCGGAGCAAGGAGCGAAGCGACGCGCGCAGACCCCAGGATCCATGCCGTGACGCTAAGGCGTTGCAACGGTTCAGAATTCTGACTCGTCGCGTTCCAGGGCGAGGGTCACGGCATGGATCCTCGGGTCAAGCCGGTCAAGCCCGAGGATGACGAAGCGGTGGGGAGCCGGAGGGCCGAGCCCGCCGGCGTCAGGTCATATTCACCCCGCCATCGCCAGCGGCACGGCGCTCTTGTTGGGGATCTGAATGTCGATCTCCAGCGTCGACATCGTCGCGCCGCGGTCCATCGAGACCTGGAGGTAGTCCTGGTCGATCTGCACATGCTTGGCGATGACGGCCATGATCTCCTCGCGCAGGATGGAGACGAGGTCGGGCTGGCCGCGGCTCTGGCGCTCATAGGCGAGCAGCAGTTGCAGCCGCTCGCGCGCGACAGGGGCGCTGGTGCGCCGCTTGAAGAGGTCGAGAATGCTCATGCCGCCCTCCTTCCGAGAAGCCGTTCGAGGAAACCCTTGCGCTCGAAGGGGACGACCACCGGCAGGTCCTCGCCTTCCAGGCGTCTTGCCGCTTCGAGGTAAGCCTTGGCGGCAGCGTTGATCGGCTCCGACAGCGTGACCGGCGAGCCGAGGTTCGAGGCGCGCAGCACATCCTGGCTTTCCGGGATGATGCCGAGCAGCGGCGTGGACAGGATCTCCAGCACGTCGTCGATCGACAGCATTTCGCCGCGCGAGGCGCGCGCCGCGTCATAGCGCGTGACCAGCACGTGCTTCTGGATCAGCTCGCCCTGCTCCGCCTTCATGGTGCGGGCGTCGAGCAGGCCGATGATGCGGTCGGAGTCGCGCACCGAGCTCACTTCCGGATTGGTGACGATGACCGCCTCGTCGGCGAAGCGCATGGCGAGCTGGGCGCCGCGCTCGATGCCGGCCGGGCTGTCGCAGAAGACATAGTCGAACACCGAGCGCAGCCGCGCGATGACTTCGGCCACGCCCTCCTCGGTCAGCGCGTCCTTGTCGCGCGTCTGCGAGGCGGGGAGCAGGTAAAGCGTCTCCAGCCGCTTGTCGCGGATCAGCGCCTGCGAGAGCTTCGCAGTGCCCTGGATGACGTTGACGAGGTCGAACACCACGCGGCGCTCGGCGCCCATGATGAGGTCGAGGTTCCTGAGGCCGACGTCGAAATCGACCAGCGCCACCTTCTTGCCGGTCTTGGCCACGGCAGCGCCGAGCGCGGCCGTCGAGGTCGTCTTGCCGACGCCCCCCTTGCCCGAGGTGACCACGACTACCTTGCCCATATATCCAGCCTCCATTGGCGTTTTTATTCATGACCGTGCCGGGCACGGCGGATTCCTTGTGAGCTTCGCACGCGAAACCGGTCCGAAGCTTGCGTGATCAGCCGAGCGGCACCACGCACAACGCGTCGTTTTCGAGGAAGGCCTGCACGGCCTTGCCGCGCGAGACGCCTTCCATCTCCTCGGCCGTGGTGTACCAGCCGTCGACGGCAAGCAACTCGGCCTCGTTCTTGCGGCAGAAGATGCGCGCCGAAATATTGCCTTCCGAGCCCGCGATCGCGCGGCCGCGCAGCGTGCCATAGACGTGGATCGAGCCGCCGGCGACGATCTCGGATCCGGACGCGACCGAGCCCAGCACGATGACATCGCCATGCGGGTGGAAGATCGACTGTCCGGAGCGGATCGGCGCCTTGATCATCAGCGTGCCGGCCGAAGGCTCATGCCGCGCCGGCTCGGCGCCCTGCCCTGATCTTACCGGCTCGGCCTTGGTTGCTTCCGGCTGGGCAGCCTTCGCGCGCTCCGCATCGAGCTTCGCCAGCTCGTCCTGAGGCGCCCGCACCTGACCCGGCTGTACGTCCTCGACAGCCGCCGTCTCGACTGTGATCTCTTCCGCCTTCGCCTTGCGCGCAGCCCTGCCCAGCAAACCTTCGGCCGTCGCCTCCTTGGCGCCGGCAAGCAGCGGCGGCAGTTCGGGGCCGAGCGCGGCGCCCTCGAGCTCGATGGCATAGACGCGGATGCCGCGCCGCGCCAGCGTGCCGATCAGCGCCGCGATCTCCTCCGGTCCCGGCTTCAACGTGTTCAAATCCAGCACCACCGGGCGGCCGGCAAAATAGCCCGGCGAGTTGCCGATCCAGTGATCGAGCCCCTCCAGCCAGTCATCGATCGGCGCCTCCGGCGTCAGCGTGAAAGCGACGAAAGAGCGGGCGCGGAAGCGGATGGATTTGTTGTGCAAAGGGGCGGCGAAGGTCACGACCAGGCGAATCCTTACTCAATGGTTAAAGGGTGCCGGGCCAATGGTTAACAAAAGGTTAATTTTAGAGGTTAGGCACGTTAAGGAACTGGCGCGGCTAAGTTTTGTGGCGGGGCGGCCACAATGGCTGCCGCCTTTAGACCCAGGCCCGCACGAGTCGGGCATGTGACCATAGAGGACCCGCCGGGCGAGACGACGCACCGGACCGCCGAAATGACGGCGGTGGCTCAGGAGCCTGCTTTGCCGCCGGTCCTCATCGGGCGGCGCCCGGAGAGGGCTTCGACCGCCTCTTCGATGCCGACGACCTGCCGTTCGACATCCTCCAGGTAGAGCCGCCCGGCAACGATCTTGCCATCGACGATCTCGAACAGCGTGACCCCGCGCGCCTCGAACGGCTGGCCGTCGCGGCGGGTACCCGACCAATGCCATTCGCTCCAGGTCGTGTCAGCCTCTTGGACCGAGCCCGTGACCGTAGCGTGGAAGTCGGGTATTCCCGCGAACATCGCCTCCCAGTTGGCGCGCATTTGTTCCCGCCCAACGAAAGCCCTGCCCGGGTGCACAGGCTGCACGCTGCGATACTTCTCGTGAATGAGAGCGGTCATAGCCTCGAGATCATGCGAGTTCATCGCCCTCACAAGTTGTTCGATCACTTCACTCATCGAAATGTCCCGGCTTATGAGGCGCCAATCCGGGGCGCCGATGGCCCAGCCCGCCGATCGGTTTGCAGTCTCAGAACTTTAGCTGACTGGTCCGGGGCAGTCCACGATTGCCATGCGGCACCGGCGATCAGGAAACGACCAGCTTCACCGATTGGTATTGGATCGCCTCGCCGCCGCCGGAGAGCGACTGCCATCCATCGCCTGAGGCCGCCCAGTACAAAGCCCGTCGATAATATTATTCCGCCCCGCCTTGCCGCATCCTCGATTGAGCGCTATGTTTTTCCAAATCGATCTTGTTGAACGAATGTTGTTTCCGCGCCTTGGCGCCCTGACGATCTTCCCTCTCAATTTCGAAGACTGCGACGTTTGGCATGAAGCCAGGCGGCGATGATTTGCGTCGATTTGAAAGGAAATCGTATGACTACTGGAACCGTGAAGTTTTTCAACACCACCAAAGGCTTCGGCTTCATCGAACAGGGCAACGGGCAGCCGGACGTGTTCGTTCACATCTCCGCCGTGGAGCAGGCCGGAATGCGCTCCCTTGCGGAGGGCCAGAAGGTGAGCTTCGACATCGTGACGAACCAGCGGAACGGCAAGAGCTCGGCGGAGAATCTCCAGGCGGCCTGACGAACGTGCATCCATGGCCTTTGACCACGGATGTACCGGCACTGGTCTTGGAGCATTAGGAGGAGGTCGGGCGTGCCCGGCCTTCTTCGTTTCAAGCAGCGAGGTAGAAAAATGGCCGAAACGGGTTTGTTCAAGCCGAAGGGCGACGCCAAGAGCGAAGCCACCGCGAAGACGGCGCGCGCAATAATCGAGGGGGAAGCGGCAGCGCGGCAAGCAAAGACGGAGCGGCTGCGCGCGGCCAGGCTCGCGCGCGGGCCGGTTGAAGCACCGCCAAAGAAGAAGCCGGCAAGGCGAAAATAGCGGCGGAGGCACGACGCCGACCTCCCCACTTGTGGGGTAGAAAGCGATTTCAACATCTTGGCCGCAGGCTAAGTGGTAGAAATCGCAAGAGAGGGATTTCGTGGGGCGCGCAGGGATTCCACTGAGACGCCGGCGGGACAGCACCCCCCTCTGTCCTGCCGGACATCTCCCCCGCAAGGGGGGAGATTAGCAGGTCCACTGCCGGCGCTCTTCCTGCAACGCTGGCGATTGGCGAAAGCCGACGCGACATCCAATCTCGTCGTCCGTGAAGAATGCGACTTCCCAGCGTCAGTTGCGGAAGGCGCACCGTTGGAGCGGGCTATACCAGCTGGGCTGCGTCGTCAGGCTATTCGCGGCCGGAGGGGTGGCGTTGCTGTGGTTGCGAGCATCGCCAGGATGAAGGCGCACAAAAGCCCCAGCCAGTTGAGCAGGAGGCTGAAGTTGTAACCGACGGCGGCGAGCACGGCGTTGTTGGCGTCGCCTTGGGCGAAGGCCAGGAAGTTGCGGCCCATGCGGTGATCGGTCTTGAGATGGCCGATGACCGGCTCGATGGCGGCCCGCCGTCGCAGCGCCCGTTTGACGGCCTTGGTGAGGCCGCGCTTGTAGCCGGCGACATGGACCTTGAAGGTCTTGTCTTTCGGGGCGTTGTGGCCGCGATAACCGGCATCGGCGACGATCTTGCCGAGGTTGGCGCCGATCGAGCTCTCGATTGCCGGAAGGATGGTGGCCAGCGTGTGGCCGTCGTAGGGATTACCGGGCAGCGCCTTGACGTGGGCGACGAACTGGCCGCCGCGGCTGCGCTTGAGCGGCGTGGCGACCGAGACCTTGACGCCGAACTCATAGGGCTTGTGGGCCTTGCCCTTGCCGATGCACTCCACCTCCGGAGCGTGCAGGGAGTAGACCTTGCGGCCCCGTTCGCGCTGGCGCTGGTCCCTGACACGGCGAGCCAGCGACAGCGACAGGCCGAAGACCTGCATCAGGCCCGGCTGCCCGGCGATCTTGCGGGCGATGTCGCGGATCACCGCGCCCAGCATGGTGCGCAGCCGCTTGAGCTGCCGGTTGGCGCGCTTGAACTGCTTGGCGTGGGCATAGCGCTGGTGCTTGATCAGCGCGAACTTGCCCACCCGCGCATAGGACTGGCGCAGCATGACGCCATGCTTCTTGGCCAGCTTGACCAGTCGCTCGCGGGCCCGCTGCATCAGCTTGGCGTCGGTCGGGAAGGTGATGGCCTTTTCCTGCACGGTGGTGTCGACGATCACGCAACGGAAGTCGGCCGGCTTGGCCGCGCCCAATCGGGTCGCCGCCGCCAGGCTCTCCTGCAGCAGCGCCATCAGCCGCTCCTCACCCATGCGCAGGCGCCAGCGCGTCAGCGACGTGCGGTCGAAGACCAGGCGGTGCTGGAAGAACTCCTCGCCGCAGAACAGCTGGTAATAGGGGTTCTCCAGCCAGCGCTCACACAAACCTTCATCGGACAGGTTGTGCATTGATTTCAGGATGGCCAATCCTGCCATCAGTCGTGTCGGTAGCGGCGGTCTCCCGGGATCGTCGTCATAGACCTCGCCAAGCCGCTCTTCGAGAAAGCGCCAGTCGATCGCCGCCGCCAGCTTCACCAGCGCATGATCCATGTTGAGGATCTGGTCGAGCCGAGCCCGCAACAGGTCAGTCTGGCCGCCGTCTCGTCGTTCCTTGGGCCGCATCGCGTGCTCCCTCGCGTCAAACCAGCCGAATCACGCGTACAGGCACGGTTACAATTTGCCAGAAATCGCCCCCCAAGACCACGATTTCCGGCAAACTCAAACCCAAAATCAGGGGAAAATCCTAAATTGAATCAAAGCCTTCCGTGTTCTTCACGGACGACAATCTCCCCCCTTGCGGGGGAGATGCCCGGCAGCGCAGAGGGGGGACGGAGTGCGACGCTGCTCCAGTTTGGATTCTTCCCCCGGAAGCCCCCTAAGCCGTCATCGGCGTCGACGCCGCCGGCAGGGCCTGCCGGACGGAGCTCGGCGCGAAGCCGAACATGCGGCGCGCCGTGCGGCTCAGATGCGCGGAGTCCGCGAAATTCGCGGCATGGGCGGCCTCGGTCCATGACGTGCCGGCGTAGCTGAGCTCGAGCGCCCGGTTGAGCCTGGTCCAGAGAAGATAGACGCGGAAGGAAATGCCGGTTTCGGCGACGAACAGGTGCCTGAAGCGGCCGGCGGAGAGGCCGACGTGGTCCGCCACGGTTTCGAGATCGAGCGGCTCGGCCAGCCGCGCGGCGATGAAGGCCGTGGCGCGGAGGACGCGCGGATCGACCTCATTTACAGGTGTGGTTCCGGAAAGGGCGTAAAGCACCTCAAGCGCTGCGGCCTCGAGCTCTTGATCCTCAACGCCGTCGTCGAATTTTGAACGCAGCCGCCGCGCATGCGGCGCGATCTCGGCCGGCGGCACGCCGACGATGCGGCCACGCCCGAAGCGGTCGATCAGGCTGCGGCCAAGCGCGGATTCCGGCGCGCAGAAAAGATGCGCCACGATCCTGCCCGGCGCCTGGAAAGTGTGCGGCAGGTCCGGCGGGATGACGGCGGCGGCATAGGCTTGCCATGGCGCGCTGTCGCTTGTCCGGAACTCGACGCGGTCCGTGAGCGCGATGCCGACCTGCACGGCGTGGTGGGCGTGCAGTTCGCTCGGTCCGAGGGCCTGCCCGATCCACAGGCTGCCGCCCGCCCAGAAGATGATCCTGCCGATGCCCGCAATCCCCATCGTCTTGGTATGGCATGAATCGCGGATAGGGACAGCCCTTACGTTCAATCCAGCGAAGACCCGGGCAGATATCTGGCGCGCCACTCAGGAAATGGAGCCAAGAAATGTCGACCAACCGCCTTACAGAACCGTCCCCCAGCCCGCGCAATCTACTCGGCTTCTCCTCCCGGCTGCTGCTTGCCGGGCAGATCCTCTACATCGCCGTCACGCAGTTCCACGCCGGCGGCGATGCCAACGACCATCATCACATCTTCGCCACCTATGCCGAAAACGCGATCTGGACGGCCGTTCATCTTGGCCAGTTCGCCGGCATAGCGATGCTGCTCGCGGGGCTGGTCACGCTGTCCTTCGTATTGGACGACGAGGACGGAACGGCGCGCTGGCTCGGTCGGGTGGGCGGCGCCGTGGCCGTTGCCGCACTCGCGCTCTACGGCGCGCTGCAGGCCGTCGACGGCGTGGCACTGAAGCAGGCCGTGAATGCATGGGCAAGCGCGCCGGAAACCGAGAAGGCGGCGCGCTTCGCCGGCGCGGAAGCGATCCGCTGGCTCGAATGGGGCATGCGCAGCTACCAGGATTTTGCAATGGGGCTTGCCTTGCTTTTCTTCGCGGCCGCGCTCGCCCGCACCGCCTGGATTACGCGGCCGGCCGGCTGGCTGATGGGCCTTTGCGGCCTTGCCTATCTGGCGCAGGGCTGGGTGGCCGGCACGCAAGGTTTTGCGCCGGCGCAGTCGGTCGCGATCGTGCTTTCCTGGGTGCTCGGCCTGGCGTGGATGATCTGGCTGGCCGTCGCCGCGCGGAGGCGTGGCGCGGCGTCTTCCGCCGCATGAAGATGGCGGCAAGCCAAGACGGAGAGGGGGAACTCGTTACGAAAGCCCCCTCTCCGTCTCGCTACGCTCGGCCCCCGCTTTCGCGAGGGCGAGGAACTCAACCGAGAGGCTGGCGGGACAGTACCCCCCTCTGTCCTGCCGGACATCTCCCCCGCAAGGGGGGAGATTGGCAGTTCCACCGCCGCCTTCTCCCTTGCGGGCTTGGAGATTGGCGAAGTCGGCGGGATATCTGATCTCCCCCCTTGCGGGGGAGATGTCCGGCAGGACAGAGGGGGGTGTGAAGGAATGAGGCGCTATTCCAGCCTGGATTCCTCGCCCTCAGCCGCATCTCGTCACGCCGCCAGCTGCACCTCGCGGGCGGCCGCGATCATCACACCGGCGAGTAGGCCGTAGGCGGCAGCCCAGGCCTCGCGCACCTCTTGCGTGAAAGCCTCGCCAAGGCCGGCCTCGAGCGTCTCGATTAGCGCCTGGCCGACGATCGGGTAATGGTGCTCCTCGACGCCGTAGCCGACGTGGCGCCTGGCAAGATCCTGGACGATGGGCAGGATGGTTTCGGCGCGGGATAGCCCATGCACGATGTAGCCGAGGGCCGCCATCAGCTCGGCGCCCTGCTTGTTCATGTCGGTCGCGCGAAACAGCGCCTTGAGGCTGCCGTCGATCGCAAACAGCTTCTCGTAGAACAAGGCGGCGGCCGCCGTCTTGATCGGCACGACCTCGCGAAAACTATCCTGCACAAGCTTGATCTGGTCGGGTGTCATCGGCGCGCTCCTCCGAGTTTTTGGCCTGCGCGAGGATCACGCCCCGACGTTTCGCAGGCATCCCGCCTGTGACGTCGATGTGTTTCAATTTTGTTTCAGGTTGCGTTCGATTTAGTTCGGTTTCTTCCGGTTGTGCCTAGCCGGCGGGGGAGATGATCGGCAGACCAAAGGGGGTGCTGTCCAGCCCTTCAGCGGTTCCTCCCCGCTGCGCACCCGCTGCGCGGACAAGGACGCCCTATTCGCACTGCCGGCGCGGGCCGCCGTCATAAGGCTGGTAGGTGTTATCCTGCGGATTGTAGGTGCGGTAGCGGCTGAAGCAGTTGTCGATGTGGTCGCCCGAAAACTGCGGGCCCAGGAGCCGATCCCTAGGACGCTGTTCCTCCGGCGAAATCTCTTCCGGCGGGCCGCCATAGGTGGTCGCGTAGCCGTCCCGTGTCGTCGCGTAGCCTTCCATCTCGGCCTGGTCGTCGGTCATCGCGCCTTGATCGTTCATTGCGGGTTGATCGGATTGGCCGGGCTGATCGGATTGGCGTGCATCGGTCGAGGCTGTGCTGTCGCCGCCCGGATCAAAATAGGGCGAGACGCAGGGGCGTAGCTCGCCGCTGTAGGAGCGGTAGCTGTTTTCTTCCGGGCGATAGCTGCGATAGCGGTTGGCGCACCATTCGAGATGCGCGGCAGGCAATTGTGCCTGCTGTTGCTGCGCCGGCGCCTGCTGCGGGTCCGCATTGGCGTCCGGCGCGGGTTGGCCGGGCTGGGAGAAGCCGGGCAACGGCTGCAACTGGCGCGGCGGCGCGGGCGGCGGTGTCGCAAGCGCGGTGGTCTGCGTGCCGGGATCCGCCTTGGCCGTCTCGTCGGGCTTGGCGGGCGCGCCGGCCGCCTGCTGGGCGGGAATGCGTTCGAGAGCCTGGTTTTTCGGATCGACGGGCTGAGCGTCCTTGGTCCAGAGTTCGGAGACACCGATCGCCGGTGTTGCCTGACGCACCGGCTTGGCGGCCAGCAGCCAGGTGGCGAAGGCGAGCCCGCTGGCGAACACGGCCAATGTCAGCACGAAGCCGCCGACAATTCCCAACAGAGCCTTCACGCGGCATCTCCTTTAAGGCCCCCGCTATAGAATGTGGGACACGGGATGGAAGTTCCTCGCTCCCAGGAAACGGAGGAGAGGAACTAGTCTCTGAGAGGTCGGCGGGACAGAGGGGCGCGCGAAGGATGACGGCGCCGCTCGGCTTGAGGTCTCTCCTACCCGACCACCTCCGTATACGTCCTCACCTCCCCGTCCTGCCCGCGAATCCGCCATGTCTCGCCTTCCCGCGCCTCGATGTGGCTCGGGCCGAGCGGCACCTTGCCGCCGCCATAGGGCAAATCGATGACATAGGTCGGATTGCAGATGCCGGAGAGGCGCTGGCGCAGTTCCGCGACCAGCGCCTGGCCTTCGGCAATCGTCGTGCGGCGGTGCGCCATGCCGCGCGCGAGGTCGCCATGGTGGAGGTAATAGGGTTTGACGCCCAGCCGATACATCAGCTCGCGGCAGAGCTCCTCCAGCACCTCGACATCGTCATTGACGCCTTTGAGCAAAACGCTCTGGTTGAGCAGGACAAAACCCGCCTGCCGCATCGTGCGGCAGGCCGCCTCGGCGGCCGGCGTGATCTCGCGGGGATGGTTGAAGTGGGTCACCACCGTCACCATCAGCCTGCCCTGCAGGGCAGCCACCAGGCCGTCCGTGATGCGCGACGGCAGCGCCACCGGCACGCGGGTGTGGATGCGCAAGAGCCGCACATGCGGGATCGCCTCGATACGGGCGCGGATTTCGGCCAGCGCCTTGTCGGGCAGCGACAGCGGATCGCCGCCGGTCAGGATCACCTCGCGGATCTCGCTGTGCCCGGCGATATAGGCCAGCGCAGGCTCCAAGGCTTCGCGCGTGTAGCCGCGGCCGATCGCGGTCAGCGACTCTTTGCGGAAGCAGAAGCGGCAATAGACCGCGCATTGATAGGTGGGGAACAGGAGCACACGATCGGCATGGCGGTGCGTCAGCCGCGGCACCGGGCTGTAGTCATGGTCGCCGATCGGATCGTCGAGCTCGCCCTCGGCGGTGACAAGCTCTTGCGGCGAAGGGATCACCTGAGCGCGGATCGGGTCGTTCGGGTCGTCCCAGTCGATCAGGTCGAGATAGGCTTTCGGCACGCGCACCTTGTGGCCGGCGGCGGCTTCCTGCGCGGCGGCGCGCTGGGCCGGCGAAAGCGGCAGCGAAGCGAGGTCGCGCACATGACGCACGCCGGCCCGGACGTCGTCCTGCCAGGCGGCGTCGGGATCGCGTGGCGAGATGGCAGGTTCTTTGAGGTCTGAGGTCATCAAAGGATCTCTGATAGTTTTGCGCGGGATATCGGCCGGATGGATGGCCGGGTCAACCACTTGGTTGCCCCAGACCGGTGGAACGTCGCGCGAGACCGGTTGAGCATGGTGCTCGGCTTGTCTCGTAGCTTTGAGCGCAACAAAATTGGGGCTAACTTGGCGCGGGCTTCGGGGCGACACGAATGGATTTCAGCGCAGGCCATGGCTACCTTCTCATCGGCGGGCTCATCCTGGTCGGCGCCGGGCTGCTGATCCTTTCGCTGATCGTCAATCTTCATGTGGCGCACAGCGTGCGCGACGACATACGCCATCGCGAAAGGCTGCTGGAATATTACCGCAACATCTTTTCGCAGCTGGGCGTGATCCTCATCGGCATCGGGGTTTCGCTGTTCATCTTCTTCTTCCAGCAGAGCTATCAGGACCAGCGCAAGCGCGAGACGGAGCTGCAGCAGGTTCTCGCCAAGCTGGCGGCGCGTGTTGCCCGCGGTGCCCCCGTCATCGAAACGCTGGGTGAGTTCGACGAGGTTCTGGATGAGGGCGGCGCTTATGTCAGTCCCGAACTCGGCGGCAACAACGCCGCGATCAGCGCCAAGGGAGCCGAGCTCGGCAAGCAGGTCGAAAAGATCCTGCTGGTCGAACGTGATGTCGATGTTCGAGATTTTGACATCCTGAACCTGTCGCGGGACCTCGAAGCCACCTTTGTCGTCAACGAGCTCGATCCGACGCTGTGGTTCAACATTGTGCGCGACGAGAACGAGATCAAATATGCCACGACGCAGCTCGGCCTCGACTACAAGGACCTGCATGACGCGATCGGCGACGAGCCCGTGGAGACGGCGGTCGCCAAGCCCGACAAGGAACAGAAGATCAAGCATGAGATGCTCGACGTCCTCTATGACGCCGACCTCCTGCGCCAGCGCAGCAGGCGGTTTCTCGGCCGCGCCTGCTGGCTCTTCAGCAAGGGGCAAGGCTTCGTCGCTCGGCCACCGGCCGACGCGATCGAGGCCGACGCCAAGTCGCAGCAGGAATGGATCGACCGCTCGAAACCGGTGCTGACGCAGTCGAAGTCTGGCAGCAGCGACTGCTTCAAGCTGCTCCACTACGGCCAGGGGTCGTGAGTGGGCTGCGCTAAAGCGCGTCGCGCTGAAACGGGCGACGCCGACTTTCGCCGCAATCGACCAACGTGGTGTTTTCGGGCAATCTCTCATCAACCCACGCCATGCGGATGTAGCGTGCGGCCGAGGGAGGATTGCCATGACCGAAATGTCAGCGGCGCTGCCGCGCTATGAGGACGCCGTGCGGCGCTTCCGCATCGAGGACGAGATCGCGCGGCTTAACGGCGATCCGGCGAACGGCATCAACGCCTATGTCGAATGCTGCGGCCGCTATACGGGACAAAACCGGCTGGCGCTGCGCGCGATCTCGGCCGGCGGCGAGTTGCGCGAATTCACCTTCGACGATCTCGCCGACATGTCGGGCCGCGTCGGCAACATGCTCAGGGATTTGGGCGTCCGCCCCGGCGATGTGGTGGCCGGCATGCTGCCGCGCATCCCCGAACTGGCGGCGCTCATCCTCGGCGCCTGGCGCATCGGCGCGGTCTACCAGCCGCTGTTCACCGCCTTCGGACCGAAGGCGATCGAGCACCGGCTGGGCTACAGCGGCGCCAAGCTGGTGGTGACCAATCCCGCAAACCGCGGCAAGCTCGACGAGGTCGAGAACCATCCGCGCGTCGCGACCATTCTCGGCACCGGCGAAGCGCATCCCGCCGGCGATATCGACTTCCGCGCCGCACTTGCCGCCGCCTCCCCCGATTGCCCCCCGGTGATGCGCAAGAGCGACGACCTGTTCATGATGATGTCGACCTCCGGCACCACGGGACACCCGAAAGGCGTGCCGGTGCCGCTCCGCGCCCTGCTCGCCTTCGGCGCCTATATGCGCGACGCGATCGGCCTTCGCCCCGACGACGTGTTCTGGAACATCGCCGATCCCGGCTGGGCCTACGGGCTCTATTACGCCATCACGGGACCCTTGCTGCTCGGCATCGCCACCACCTTCTACGAGGGCGCCTTCAACGCCAGGAGCACCTACGACATCATCGAGCGGCTGGGCGTGACGAGCCTTGCCGGCTCGCCCACCGCCTATCGCCTGCTGATGGCGGAAGGGCCGGAGGCGGCCGCCCGCATCAAGGGCAAGCTGCGCGTGGTGAGCAGCGCCGGCGAGCCGCTCAACCCGGAGGTGATCCGCTGGTTCGACGCCCACTTTGCCGCCCCCATCCACGACCATTACGGCCAGACCGAGAACGGCATGATGGTCAACAACCATCATGGGCTCGCGCATACGGTTCGCACGGGCTCGGCCGGCTTTGCCATGCCGGGCTACCGCATGGTGGTGCTCGACGATGCCGGCAACGAGCTCGGCCCCAACCAGCCGGGCGTCCTTGCCGTCGATATCGCGAATTCGCCGTTGCGCTGGTTCGACGGCTACCACCAGGCGGAGACGCCGGCGATATCGGGCGGCTATTACCGCACCGGCGACACGGTGGAGTACGAGCCGGACGGCTCCGTCTCCTTCATCGGCCGCGCCGACGATGTGATCACCTCGTCCGGCTACCGCATCGGGCCCTTCGACGTCGAAAGCGCGCTGATTGAGCATCCAGCGGTCAACGAGGCGGCCGTGGTCGGCGTGCCCGATGCGCAGCGCACCGAGATCGTCAAGGCCTTCGTGGTGCTGGCGCCAACCTACCGGGGCAGCGAGGCGCTCGCCGAAGAGCTCGCCCAGCATGTGAAGAAGCGGCTTTCGGCGCATTCCTATCCGCGCGAGGTCGAGTTCGTCACCGAGCTGCCGAAGACGCCGAGCGGCAAGATCCAGCGGTTCCTGCTGAGGAAGGCTGAGGTGGAGAAGCGGAAGGGGTGACGGGCACCGATCTCCGCTCTCGAGGGGGAGATGTCGCCGAAGGCGACAGAGGGGGTCGTCTCACATAGAGCGCCAACGTCGTCTCGCGCCGCGAAGGCCTCGGCGCTCCACACGCGGCGCCCCCCTCTGGCCTGCCGACCATCTCCCCCCTCAAGGGGCCACAAGGGGGAGATTCGCGGCGTCGACGGTCCGGTCTTTTTTTGGCCCGATCTTGTCTTCAAATGTGCGTATGTCATTGGGGCAGAACGCAGCGCGGGAGGTTTTCATCATGAGGCTGGTCTGGACGCTTCTCTTTGCGCTCGCAAGCGGCACGGCCTTGGCGGCCTCGCCGGAGGGCGACTATATCGCGGCGCGTGACAAGGCGATTTCCGACATCGCGGCGCTGGAAACCTCGAACGCTGAGGTGGAAACGCTCGATGCCGCGAATAGCAAGGCGCTGGCCGATCTCGAAGGGCGTCTTTCCGCCATTCTCGGCCCGCTGGCGGTCGAGGGTTTTCCAGCCACCGGAAAGATCAATCTCGAAAGCCTCAGCCCCGCCGATATCGGTTTCGGCATGCTCGACGGGCTGCGCTATGCCAAGAGCGACGAAGGCCCGAGCATCGTGGCGACGACGCGGGGGCTCACCGAGCGCTGGCTGCAGTCCAAGGCCAACGAAGAGGATGAAAGTCTGAAGCTGCCCGCCGGCATCGGCGAAGCCTTGAAGCTCGATGCGTTCTACACCCAGGCCATCGGCAGCGACGCCGCTTTCGTCAAGACGCTCGACTTTGCGCTGAAGAAGCCGGAAGGCGCCGACATCGCCATCGCGCGGCTCGGCGGCTGGACGCAGGATGTGGGGCCGATCTACAACCAGCAGGTCGTCGTCGCGGTGGTCAAGGGCGATCGCGTCCTGATCGCCGAAGCGCCCGCAACACCGCCCGCGCCGAAAATCGCGGCCTGCGAGGCCCTTTGGACCGCGGCGGACGCGACCGCCCAGAAATTCCAGGAGACCTATCAGGGCTCGGACCTCAAGGACCAGCAGGCCTATGATTCCGCCAACGCCGCCTGGGAAAAAGGCGACGCCGACTATCGCGCCTGCATGGGCGAGCGCCTGCCGGGCGACCCGATCTTCCCGGCGCTGCTTGCCGAGGCGCAGACGCTTGCCGACCACATGGCCGGCAAGTAGGCACCGGGGCTGCCGACGTTCAGCTTGCGTTAGCGCGGATGTTGCGCCGGCTGTTGCGCCGCGCGGTCGGGCGCACAGCCTCCGCGATGATCCCGTTTGTCACGGGCAGAACGTCCTTGCGCGACCGCGCATCCGTCACCCTGTGCAGCCGCTCATAAGGCAGCAACTCCTGGATGCGGGCATTGAGCGTCACGATCTCGGCGCGCAGATCCTCGCATTCCTGCTTCTGGATATCGAGCTGGATCTGCTCGGATGCCTGCTGCAATGAAAGCTGCGAGAGGTTGGTGCTGACCACAGACAGGTTCTTCCTGTCGATCTCACTCTCGTTCCGAAGGACGGCAAGCCTTTCCTCCGCAATCTGCCGTTCGGTCACGGCATCGTTCAACTGCGCCTTGAGCCTGGTGGTTTCGGCCGCGGCTTCGCTCTTGTCGTTCGAGGCCTGCTCAAGCCGCGATTGCAGCTCCTGGATCTCGGAGCGCAAGCCGCGCAGCTCCGCCTGGCTGCGCGCCAGCTCGGACGCGGCATCGCTTTCGGCGATGCGGGCTGTCTCGGTTACCTCGGCAAGCTTGGCCTGCGTCGTCTCCAGCGACTTCTGCAGCCGTGCCTCCTCCTTCTCATGGCTGCCGATCTGGGCCATAAGCTCGGCAATGCGCGCGGTTTCGTTGGCGTGGGTCGCCGCGAACTCGTCGAACTTGTGCCGGGCTTCGGCCTCGTGCTTCTGCGCCTGCTCCAGATCGACCGAAAGGCCGACCTGCTTTTCACGCAGCAGCTTGTTCTCGGCAGCGCGCCTGTCGGCCTCGACGGTCTTGGCGGTCAGAGCCTTGACGATCTCGCCGAATTCCGCCTCACGCCTGGCGCTCTCATTGCCCATCTCGACCAGCTCGAGCCGCACCGCCGCGAGCGACTCGCGCAGCGACTCCCGATCCTGGACAAGGCTCGCCTCGCGCTGCTGCCAGGCCTCGGCCGCGCCGTCGCGCTCGCGCTGCTTTCTCGCGGCATCCAGCAATTGTTCCGACAGGTTCTTGTGTTCCGTGGCCAGAGCGGCGTTTGCCAGCTCCAGCTCATTGGCCCGCAGCGTGTCGCGATGCAGGACATTCAGCACCTCGCGCGTCATCTGATGAGCGGTGGCGATCTCGGCCAGCCTCGCCTCGATCTCCTCCAGATGGCCCTGCCCGTCGCGGAAAAGCCCGGCCACGGCCTCCAGGGCGGCCAGCCGCGTCTGGGTGTGCGGCGTCAGCCGCGATGGCGTCGCATCAGGCTGGCCTTCGACGGGCGGATCCTCGCCGCTTGCCGCCGACGCCTCGTCGGCGTCCGCATATTCCACCAGGGATGTCTGTTCGTCAGCCGCAAGACATTCCTCGAAGGCTTCCGCAAGATCCGATTGAAGCTCTTGAAATTCCTTGTCTACGTTCTCGGCCCGCTTGATCAGGGATTTGAAATTCATAACGGCACACCTCTTACGCGCACACCCGCCGTATTACTTAACGAATTGCTAATCTATCCCTTTACCTTCCGCGCGGGAACCCTCTCCAAAAGAAGGAAGAAATTAAGGTTATCGCGGGTTTCCAGAGGGTTGCGCGATGTTCCGCCAGCGTCACCTCTGCCAAGCGCGATAAGTGCCTTCCCGATCTCGCGCAGGCATCGATTCAGCGCGCGGGTGCCGGAGGTCCAGGCGAGAGAAGATCGCCCGCTTCTCGTGAAGATCGACCGTGTCGTCCCTCAGCACGTCGTCCGCGTGTTTGAAATGCCTCGCCACGAAGGCGCCAGGTCCGGTCGCGATTGCGAGCCTCCGGGATCGAATTATGCGCATGTTTTCAGGGGACTAGCTCGGCCATAGCGGACCGAAAAATTTTCTGCGGCCTCTTGAAACCCGAAAGGGCAAAACCAAATCCACATGCGCGACGCCGAAAGGATCGCGAGCCCCGCTCCGGTCCTTCCGGTCCGGAGTGGAGGAACCTCTCAAAATCTGTTTGTCCCGAAGGAGAACGATATGACGTTCCGTCCATTGCACGACCGCCTGCTCGTCCGCCGGGTCGAATCCGAATCCAAGACCGCCGGCGGGATCATCATCCCGGATACGGCGAAGGAGAAGCCGCAGGAGGGCAAAGTCATCGCCGTCGGTCCGGGCGCCCGCGACGAGAGCGGCAAGCTCATTGCCCTCGACGTCAAGGTCGGCGACCGCATCCTGTTCGGCAAGTGGTCCGGCACCGAGATCAAGCTCAATGGCGAAGACCTGCTCATCATGAAGGAAGGCGACGTGATGGGTGTGATCGAGCGGACATCCGCGTTGGAAAAAGCGGCCTGAGCCGGCCAGCTCGATCCGGTCAATGAAAGCTGCCTGCTGAAGGAGTGTTCCAATGGCTGCCAAGGACGTGAAGTTCCATTCCGACGCCCGTGATCGCATGCTGCGCGGCGTCAACATCCTCGCCGACGCGGTGAAAGTCACCCTCGGTCCGAAGGGCCGCAACGTCGTCATCGACAAGTCGTTCGGCGCCCCGCGCATCACCAAGGACGGCGTCACCGTCGCCAAGGAGATCGAGCTCGAGGACAAGTTCGAGAACATGGGCGCGCAGATGGTGCGCGAGGTCGCCTCGAAGACCAGCGACGTCGCCGGCGACGGCACCACCACCGCCACGGTGCTTGCCCAGACGATCGTCAGGGAGGGAGCGAAAGCGGTTGCCGCCGGCATGAACCCGATGGATTTGAAGCGCGGCATCGACAAGGCCGTCGAGGCCATCGTCGCCGAGCTGAAGGCCAATGCCCGCAAGGTGACCAGGAATGACGAAATCGCCCAGGTCGGCACGATCTCGGCCAATGGCGACGCCGAGATCGGCCGCTTCCTGGCCGAAGCCATGCAGAAGGTTGGCAACGAAGGCGTCATCACCGTCGAGGAGGCCAAGACCGCCGAGACCGAGCTGGAAGTCGTGGAAGGCATGCAGTTCGATCGCGGCTATCTCAGCCCCTATTTCATCACCAACCAGGACAAGATGCGCGTCGAGCTCGAGGAGCCCTATGTGCTGATTCACGAGAAGAAGCTCGGCAATCTCCAGGCCATGCTCCCGGTGCTGGAGGCCGTGGTGCAGTCCAGCAAGCCGCTGCTGATCATCGCCGAAGACGTCGAGGGCGAGGCGCTGGCGACGCTGGTCGTCAACAGGCTGCGCGGCGGCCTGAAGGTCGCCGCCGTCAAGGCTCCGGGCTTCGGCGACCGCCGCAAGGCGATGTTGGAGGACATCGCCATCCTCACCGGCGGCCAGGTCGTTTCCGAGGATCTCGGCATCAAGCTCGAGAATGTCACGCTGGACATGCTCGGCCGCGCCAGGCGGGTGACCGTGGAGAAGGAGAACACCACCATCGTGGACGGCGCCGGCCGCAAGGAGGACATTCAGGGACGCGTCGCCCAGATCAAGCAGCAGATCGAGGAGACCACCTCGGACTACGATCGCGAGAAGCTGCAGGAGCGTCTGGCAAAGCTCGCCGGCGGCGTCGCCGTCATCCGCGTCGGCGGCTCGACCGAGATCGAGGTCCGGGAGCGCAAGGATCGCGTCGACGATGCGCTGCATGCCACCCGCGCCGCGGTCGAGGAAGGTATCCTGCCCGGCGGTGGCGTGGCGCTGCTGAGGGTCGCCAAAGCGCTCGACGCAGCGGTCGCCGATAACCCCGACCAGAGAACCGGCATCGAAATCGTGCGCCGTGCGCTGGAAACGCCGGTACGGCAGATCGCCGAGAATGCGGGCGCCGAAGGCTCGATCATCGTCGGCAAGCTGCGCGAGAACGCCGAATTCTCTTTCGGCTGGAATGCGCAGACCGGCGACTTCGGCGATCTCTATGGCCAGGGGGTGATAGACCCCGCCAAGGTCGTTCGCACGGCGCTGCAGGACGCCGCCTCGATCGCCGGCCTGCTGGTGACCACGGAGGCGATGGTGGCCGAGAAGCCGAAGAAGGAAGCTGCACCCGCCATGCCCGCCGGCGCCGGCATGGACTACTAAGACACTGACGAGGGGCACGGCGCTGCCAATCTCCTCCCACTGGGGAAGATAGCCGGACCACCCTCCGCAGCTGCTGCGGAGGGTGGTCCGGCTAGAGGGGGGCGAGGGACGCCAACCTTCTGAATTGACAAGAACTGGAAAAGCGAGAAAGCACTCCGCGACAGATCGGCTGGCGGGACAGCTTCTCTGTCCTGCCGGACATGTCCGCACTGGGGGAGATCGGCAGCTTCCACGCGCTGCGGCGCGACGGGCAAAGTGATTACGTGGGAAGATTCTGAATGACGACGGATACGAAAGCGACTGAAACCAGGACATTCGAGGCGGACGTCTCGAGGCTGCTGCACATGATGGTGCATTCGGTCTATTCCGACCGGGACGTCTTCCTGCGCGAGCTGATCTCCAACGGCGCCGATGCCTGCGAGAAGCTGCGCTTCGAGGCGATCACCCGCCCCGAATTGCTGGGCGAGGACGCAAAACCGCGCATCACCATTTCCGCCGACCC
The DNA here is from genome assembly GCF_033977205.1 of Mesorhizobium album. NCBI lineage: Bacteria > Pseudomonadati > Pseudomonadota > Alphaproteobacteria > Hyphomicrobiales > Phyllobacteriaceae > Mesorhizobium > Mesorhizobium album. Next base: position 106,316 of record NZ_JAVIIW010000023.1, read on the forward strand.
GGACAACAAGCAGCTCGCCGTCGAGGACAACGGCATCGGCATGGGCCGCGACGAGATGGCCGAGGCGCTTGGCACCATCGCGCGGTCCGGCACGCGCGCCTTCATCGAGCGCGTCGAGGCCGGCAAGGCGACGGAGGACTCGCAGCTCATCGGTCAGTTCGGCATCGGCTTCTACTCAGTCTTCATGGTGGCCGATCATGTCGACGTGATCAGCCGCCAGGCCGGCAGCGAGGAAGCCTGGCGCTGGTCGTCCGACGGCAAGGGCACCTACGAGATCGCATCCGTGCCGCTTGCCGCGGCCCCCAAGCGCGGCACGCGCGTCGTGCTGCACCTGATGGAGGATGCGACCTCCTACACTACGCCCTACCGGCTCGAAGGGCTGGCGAAGTCGCACTCCGGCCACGTGCCGGTGCCGATCACGCTCGTCGAGAAGCCGGGCGCCGAACCGCGCGATATCGCCGACGGCACAGCGCTTTGGGTGAGGCCGAAGAGCGAGATCAAGCCGGAGGAATACATCGACTTCTACCGCAGCATCGCCGGCCAGTATGACGAGCCGGCCTCGACGATCCACTTCCGCGCCGAGGGCCGGCAGGAATACAGCGTGCTCGCCTTCGTGCCCGGATCGCGTCCGTTCGACCTCTTCGACCAGGACCGCAAGGGCCGCATGAAGCTCTATGTGCGCCGCGTCTTCATCACCGACGATGCCGACGTGCTACCGCGCTACCTGCGCTTCATGCGCGGGCTGGTCGATTCCGCCGATCTGCCGCTCAACGTGTCGCGCGAGATGATCCAGCAAAGCCCGCTGCTTGCCGCGATCCGCAAGGGCGTGACCAATCGCGTGCTCGGCGATCTCGCCAAAACAGCCGAGCACGATAGCGAAGCCTACGCCAAGATTTGGGAGAATTTCGGCGTCGTGCTTAAGGAAGGGCTCTACGAGGACTACGAGCGGCGCGACCAGTTGCTGAAGCTCGCCCGCTTCCGCTCGACGGCTTCCGGCGAAGATTTGCGCAGCCTCTTCGACTACGTCGCGGCGATGAAGGAGGGCCAAAAGGCGATCTTCTTCATGGCCGGCGACGACCGCGCCCGGCTCGAAGCCTCGCCGCAGCTCGAAGGGTTCAAGGCGCGCGGCATCGAGGTGCTGCTCCTGACCGATCCGGTCGACAGTTTCTGGACGACGATGGCGCCGGAGTTCGACGGCAAGCCGTTCAAGTCGGTGACACAGGGCGCGGCCGACCTTTCGGAAATCCCGCTGCCTGACGCTGCGGCGAAGCCGGACGCCGAGACGACGGCGGAGATCGACAGCTTCCTGGCTTTCGTGAAGACGGCGCTGGGAGACGAGGTCTCGGATGTGAAGGCCTCCGACCGCCTGACCGAAAGCGCGGTCTGCCTGGTCGCGCCGGAGCACGGCCCCGGCCGCCAGTTCGAGCGCCTGCTCAACGCCGCCGGCCGCCTCGACAAGGCCGCGAAGCCAATCCTCGAGATCAACCCGCGGCACGAGCGCGTCGCGGCACTGGCGAAGCTCGGCGACGACGAGCGGAGCTTCAAAGAAGACGCCGCGCATCTCCTCTATGACGAGGCGCGCGTGCTCGATGGTGACAAGCCGGCCGACGCCAAGGCGTTCTCGGCGCGCCTCGCGAGGTTGATCGAGCGCGGGTTGGCGAGGAGGTGACCGCATCGGCGCTCACCCGCATAGAGGCTGCGCCTTCCCCTACTCTCTCAGCGCCGGCGCTTCCTGGCCGGTGCGGGCGACATTATTCGGTGTAGCCACCGCCATAGATGTTGGGGGGTGAGTTCCAGCACGTGGATTGGAGAGCGCAGCCAGGAAAGTGGCGGTCGTGCGGCATCGTGGCTTGATCCCGATTGGCATCACTACGGATGCGAAGCCGTGCACCGGCACAGAGCCGGGCATTGCGTTCCGCCGCTTTCGCCAGGATTGGACATTGGCGAACGGCAGCTTCCGCCCCTTCTCCGACATTCGCAGAAAGGGAATTATCTCGCCAAATGCGTACAACTCATCGAGCGAATCCGATGCTTGCGATCCCAATTCCCCCCACCAGGATCAGGCTTACGGCCCACACAATATCGAGATTGAACCAGCTTTGTGAGATGAATTTGGGTCCGAGCCATCGATAGACGGCAATGGCGATAACGCCGCCGCTTGCAATCATGGCGGCTGTATGGACCATGGAGACGGCAATGGCCGTGATGAGATTACCGGCCGCGAGCGTGGAGGCCGCTTGGTGTCCAACATCACGTTCCCCGGTTTGGCACAGGCCCAGATAAATCGGCACCAGCATCAGCCCAGCACCATGGACGGTGGCGGCCGCGAAGGACCACAAGGCGAGTTGCGCCGGCGGGATACGGACAAGAACACGCGGGTGGCGCCGGTTGATCAGGAGATAGATCCCGGCCGCGACCACAATCAACCCCGCCGCGATACGGATCTGTCGTTCCCAGGCAATCAGCGTCAGCATCGCGCCGAAAGGCAGCAGGATACCGATCATTGCCACAAAGTGTCCCGTTGCCAAAAGGCCGAGCGCCCGGAACAATTCGCCGGCACGTCTGTCCAACAGTCCGGCCGAGACGGCCAACGGCCAGCCCATGCCGGGATTGATGCCGTGATAAATGCCGCTGGCGATGACGGCCAGCCAGAGGCCGGCCGTCGTCCACTCGCTCATCGCTTCATAGACCCGAGCAGTCGGTTACACCGACGGATAGCAGAATGAATCCGTCGAGCAGTCGCCGCCTTCCAGACGAATCTGATGCGAGCGATACCCCTTGGGGAACTCGACATAAAAGTCCTTGTCCAGAGTGATGCCACCGTTCTCGCCGACATGGGCCTTGACCATGGCTGCCGGGATGCCCCCGGGATAGAACTGGTCGTCCCAGGTCGAATACAGGGAGTTGGTCCAGTAGACGCGTTTGCCGTCGCGGCTGATCTCGACCATCTGCGGTCCGCCCCTGTAATCGCCGCCGCCGGGATGCCTGGTCTTGCGCGTGATGCCGCCAATATGGACGGACCCCGCAAGCTTGGGCTTCATCGGATCGGTCACATCATATTGGCGCATCTCGCCGGTGCCCCAGCAGGAGACGTAGAGGAAGCGGTCATCGAGCGACAGGTCTATGTCGCTTACCAGCGGCGGAACCGCCTCGAAGCCCTGCAGAAGCGGGGGCAGGTCATCCTTCGCGGCTGCCTCGGGCGGGATAGTCGCCGTCTTTTCGCAATGGAACTTGCCGTCCTCGCGCCACCATGTCCAGATCGATCCCTCGAGGTTTGTCGTGTCGACGACCACACCAAGGAAACCGTATTCCTTTACCGGGTCATGCGCGGGGCGGACTTCCAGGGCCATCTGATGATTGGCTCCCAGATCAATGGTCTGCACGTTCCTGCGTTCGCGCAAATTCCAGAAATGTACCCGGTGTCCGTATTTGTTCGACAGGAGATCTTCCGGGACAATGCCATTCTCGAACTGGGGCGGAAGTGCCCACTCGCTCGACACCATATAGTCGCGTGGCAGGTTCCACCAGAAATCGTACTGCTTGTTCTGTGGCCCGCGATCGATCTCGTAGCGCCCAATGACGTCGAACGTCTGGCAATCCATGACAAAGATGCCGGGTGGTCCGTCGATGCCGTCAGGGCCACCGCCGCCAAGGGTCGAGACATAAATGCCTTCCGGACCGCAGTGAATCGTATGAGGCCTTGAATAGCCGGTCTTGGCGAAAACTTCTTCCGGCTCGATGATTTTGTGGATCTTGGCCTTGGTCGGTCCGCCCTTGGTGTCCACAACGTAGATGCGCGAAGATCTCATGCCGGGGATGATCAGAAAGCGGCGCTCGAGAAACGGGTGGCCGTTCAGCGGCGACAGGGCCGAAGAGCAGGCGTTCCAGCCGAAATGGTGAAACTCGTCGCCCTTGTTCGGCACTATCACGCTATGGACGATCTTGCCGCAGTCCTTCGACTCCGGGTTCACGTCCACTATTGCGAGTCCGTCTGGCTGGGAGAAGTCGCCACTCAAGATCAAAGTGTAGGCAAAGTTTTCGACTGGCGCCTGCATTGCGAGCTTGGCGGTCGCGTGGAAAGTCGGGTCCGGCCGTAAGGTCATTGTCGTCCTCCCTTGGCGGGTTAAGGAGCCCGACCGACAATCAGGGGCACGGCCTGAAATGCGCTTCGATGCCCGCCGAAAAGGTCGGGGCGCTTTGTTTTTCGCACGCTATTTTCGTGCGGCTTCTGGAAGAATCTCACGGATTTCGGAGAACGGCAATCTCGACCTGTGCGTGACGAGCGCCACCGGACTGCATGGGTGAGCCGCGGCAATGTCAAGGGTTAGCGGGGCAACGCACGGTCAAACTTCGCTATATCGGAATGTCTGGATCTGGCGCAAAGCGGCCAAGGGCCGATGCCCGCCTTGGGCCGACACCCGCTCTCCCTACCCCCTGAGCCCCGGCGCTTCCTGGCCGGTCCTTGCGACATACTCCGTGTAGCCGCCGCCATAGGTGTGGATGCCGTCCGGCGTCAGCTCCAGCACGCGGTTCGACAGCGCCGCCAGGAAATGGCGGTCGTGCGAGACGAAGAGCATCGTGCCTTCATATTGCGCCAGCGCCTCGATCAGCATCTGCTTGGTCGCCATGTCGAGGTGATTGGTCGGCTCGTCGAGAACCAGCAGGTTGGGCGGATCGAACAGCATCAACGCCATCACCAGCCGCGCCTTCTCGCCGCCGGATAACACGCGGCACTTCTTCTCGATCTCGTCGCCGGAAAAGCCGAAGCAGCCGGCAAGCGCGCGCAGTGGCGCCTGGCCGGCCTGCGGGAAATTATCCTCCAGCGTCTGGAAGACGGTGCGCTCGCCGTCGAGCAGCTCCATGGCGTGCTGCGCGAAATAGCCCATCTTGACGCTCGGCCCCCTGGCCACCGTGCCCTCGTCCGGCTCCGAGGCACCGGCGACCAGCTTCAGCAGCGTTGACTTGCCAGCGCCGTTGACGCCCATCACGCACCAGCGCTCGCGGCGGCGGATCTGGAAGTCGAGGCCGGCATAGATCGAACGGCTGCCGTAGGACTTGTGGATGTTCTTCAGCGTCGCCACGTCCTCGCCGCAGCGCGGCGCCGGCTGGAACTCGAAGGCCACCGTCTGACGCCGCTTCGGCGGCTCGACGCGGTCGATCTTGTCGAGCTTCTTCACCCGGCTTTGCACCTGCGCGGCATGCGAGGCGCGCGCCTTGAAGCGCTCGATGAAGGCGATCTCCTTGGCAAGCATCGCCTGCTGGCGCTCGAACTGCGCCTGAAGCTGCTTGTCGGCGAGCGCCCGCTGCTCCTGGTAGAATTCGTAATTGCCGGAATAGGAGGTGAGCGCGCCGGCATCGATCTCGATGACCTTGGAGACGATGCGGTTCATAAACTCGCGGTCGTGCGAGGTCATCAAGAGCGCGCCGTCATAGCCTCTGAGGAATTTCTCCAGCCAGATCAGGCTTTCGAGGTCGAGGTGGTTGCTCGGCTCGTCGAGCAGCATGACGTCGGGGCGCATGAGCAGGATGCGGGCAAGCGCGACGCGCATCTTCCAGCCGCCAGAGAGCTTTGCGACGTCGCCGTCCATCATCTCCTGGGAGAAGCCGAGACCGTCGAGCACCTCCCGGGCGCGGCCGTCCAGCGCATAGCCGTCGAGCTCCTCGAAGCGGTGCTGCAACTCGCCATAGCGCTCGATGATTTGATCCATCTCGTCGGCACGCTCGGGATCGCCCATGGCGTGCTCGAGCTCGCGCATCTCGGCGGCCACCGCGCTGACCGGCCCGGCGCCCTCCATCACCTCGGCGACGGCGCTTAATCCCCCCATATCGCCGACATCCTGGCTGAAATAGCCGATGGTGACGCCGCGATCGATCGACACCTGGCCTTCGTCGGGCTGCTCCTGACCTATGATCATGCGGAACAGCGTCGTCTTGCCGGCGCCGTTCGGGCCGACAAGCCCGACCTTCTCGCCCTTCAGCAAGGCAGCCGAGGCTTCGATGAAGACAATCTGTCGGCCGTTCTGCTTGCCGATATTTTCGAGGCGGATCATGGGGCGGTCCGGGTAAATGCGCTGAGATGGCGGGATTTGCCCGGGGCAATACGCGAAGGACGCTTGCTATGGAAGAGGCAGAAGCGCCGCAGACGAGACGATGAAAATTGGCGAAGGCGGCGGCGACAGCCAATCTCCCCCCAAAGTGGGGAAGATGGCCGGCAGGCCAGAGGGGGGCGCTGTCCCGCAGCCTTTCAGCCATTGGTGCTCCAGCTTAGCCAGCCCGCACTCGAGGGCGCTGCTCGATGCGATGTCGAACGCCGCGATCCTTCGCGCCCCCTCTGCCCTGCCGGGCATCTCCCCCACTTGGGGGGAGATTGGCAACTCCGGCGCCGCGCCTTACTTCGCGTCGTGGAAGATGATGCCTACCGTATGCCGGTGCCCCGAACGCAGGCGGCTGACGCCGTGGCGCAGGTTCACCCGATAATAACCTCGCGTGCCCTCCACCGGCCGGTTGTGCACGGCGAAGATCACCGCGTCGCCGCGTTTCAGCGGCACCACCTCGGCGCGGCTCTGCATGCGCGGGCGCTGCTCAGTCAGCACGAACTCGCCACCGGTGAAATCCTCGCCGGGTTCCGACAGCAGGATCGCCACCTGCAGCGGGAAGGCGAGCGCGCCGTAAAGATCCTGGTGCAGGCAGTTGAAGTCGCCAGGGCCGTATTGCAAGAGCAGCGGCGTCGGCTTGGTCTGGCCCTCGTCGTGGCAACGCTTCAGGAAGGCGGCGTGATCGGCCGGGTAGCGAAGGGCTGCACCCATCTTCTCGTTCCAGTCGTTGGCGACGGTGGCGAGCCGCGGATAGAGCGCGGTGCGCAGGCCCTCGATCAGATCCGGCAGCGGATACTTGAAATAACGATACTCGCCCCGACCGAAGCCATGCCTGGCCATCACGACATGGCTGCGGAAATGCTCCTCATGCGGATAGAGCGCGGCGATTTCGGCGCATTCCTCTGACGAGAGCAGGCCAGGCATGACCGCGCAGCCATTAGCGTTGAGCTCGGAGATGAGCGCACGCCAGTCCTGTGCCGCGACACGGGATTCGGCGGAGCGGCTCGCACGCTTGGTACTCAGGGAGTGGACGGTCATCGCGGCCTCCTTTGATGCGATCAAAGTGGGGCGCTAGCGAGGTCGTGGCCACCCGATTCTTGCTGAGCCGGGCGGCCTCCCCTTCTCCCCTTGCGGGAGAAGGTGGCCTCGCGAAGCGAGGTCGGATGAGGGGTGCTGGAAGGAATGAGGCGGCGGCGATTTCACGCTTATCGCCAAGCTGGAACACCCCTCATCCGTCTCGGCGCTATCGCGCCGAGCCACCTTCTCCCACAAGGGGAGAAGGAGAGGGTCTGCGATACCCCCCCCCAGCTCCGGATCGAGGTCCACCTTCACCGCGTTGGTGAAAACGCAGGTCGCCACCATGATACCGGCGAAGGCGACGAGGTTGACCAGGAGCGTCTCGTCGTAGCGCGCCTTGAGAGCCGCCCAGATGCCGTCCGGAACAGCGTTGGCATCGGCTGCGACCGCCTTGCCGAAGGCAATCAGCAGCGCCTCGTCGGCGGTCGGCTCGATCGCTTCGGGATCGAGGCCGCTGTCGATCAGCGCGCGGCGGAAGAAGGTGACGGGAATCTCGGCGCGCATTGTCTCGGCGATCGCCTTCGAAAGCAGCCATATCGCGCGGTCGTCGAGCTTAGGCTTGAGCAGATCGCGCAGTGTGAACCATTCAGCGTAGATGCGGTGGGCGGCCGGCGAATGCAGCAGGACGCGCTTCATGTTGGTCATGCGGCCGCGCAGCGCGAGCTCCCGGTCGTGCTCGGCGCGGATTTCGGCGGAAGCGGTCGCGTAATCGATCGGGGAAAGATGCGCCATCGCCGCTCACCCAAGTGTCGCGTGCAGCGCGGGCGCGCCACGCAGCGTGTTGGAGACGGTGCAGATCGTCTCGGCATCCTCAAGGATGCGCTGCTTGGTCGCCGCGTCGAGGTCGCCAGCGATCTCCAGCCTGACGGTGAATGTCTCGACCCGCGAGGGCTCGTCCTTCGCCTTCTCGCCGCTGACAACCGCCCTTACCTCGCCAAGCTGGGCGCCAACCCCGAGACGGTTGGCAGCGATGCGGGCGCTCAGCACCATGCAGGCAGCCAAGGAAGCGTAAAGCAGGTCGAGCGGGTTGAAGCCCGGCGCGCTGACTGCAGTCACCACATCGACCGTCCCGCCGGTCGGCGTCGTCACCGCCGGCAGGCCGCCCGGCGGCAGAACGGCGGAAGCGCCGGTCGCACGGGTTCTGATCTTTAGCTCGCTCATCGAATGTCCTTCGTCGGCGATTGATGGCCATCAATAGCGGACGGTAATTGAAAAGGGCAATCGCCGAGGTAGGCCTTGGGCGATTGGCGTTTCCTCTCCGCCACGAACGTGGGGGAGAGGAAAGGCCTACTTCGTCAGATCGAGCGCGGCCGTGAGATCCTCCATCGGCGGTTGACCGTTCGCGGCCAGCGCCTTGTCGCGGGCGACGAGGCCGGGGAGCACCGGCAGGTCGTAGCGGGCGGTGATGAAGCGCAGGATCGAGGTGGTGTCGTACTGCGTGTGGTCGACCGTGCCCATCTTAGCAAAGGGCGAGATGATGACAGCCGGGACGCGGTTGCCCGGGCCCCAGCGGTCGGCCTTGGGCGGCGCGACGTGATCCCAGAAACCGCCATTCTCGTCATAGGTGACGACGACCAGCATATGCTGCCACTGCGGGCTCTTCTCCAGATGCGCGACGACGTCGGCCAGATGCTTGTCGCCGCTGGCGACGTCCGTATAGCCGCCGTGCTCGTTGAGGTTGCCCTGCGGCTTGTAGAAGGTGACGGCCGGCAGCTTGCCGTCGTCGATCGCCTTGATGAATTCCGTGCCGCCCAGGCCGCCGTCGCGCAGATGCTCGGCCCGCGCGGCCGTGCCCGGCGCATAGGCCGCGAAATAGTTGAACGGCTGGTGGTGGAACTGGAAGTTCGGCACCGGCGTCGCGTTCTTGCCATCGAGCGCCGCCTGCCAGGCGCCGGCATACCAGGCCCAGGAAACACCCTTCAGCGAAAGCAGATCGCCGATGGTGATGTCATGCTGCGGCGGCAGCGTGGTCGGCGCCGCCGGATCGGCAAACGCCTTGTCGCCGCCCTCGGCCGGCTTGTTGGCGCTCGGCTGGTAAGGCGGCTGCATGGTGTTGACGACGTGGAAGTCCGGCGTGATCGCGCCGTCACTGACGAATTTCGGCGCGCCGGCGAGCGCTGAGGCCGGCGAATTGTCGGCCACCTTCAGCGTCACGCCGTCGGGCTCGACAACGGCGATCTGGCCCTTCACCGGGCTGGTGTCGGCGTGCGGATAAAACGGCACGCAGGCGCAGGCCAGCATGAAGTGGTTGAGGAAGGAGCCGCCGAAGGCGCCCTGGAAGAAATTGTCGGCGAGCACGTATTTCTTGGCGATATCCCACATCGGCAGGCTGGAGCCGTCATAGTGACCCATCACCAGCGAGCCGGAATCGGCCCAGGCGACGAACTTGTCGTTCCGGCCGCCATCGATCTGCATCTGCTCCTGGTAGAAACGGTGCCAGAGGTCGCGGGTGATCACCGAGGCCTTCTCGTTGAACCCCTTGGGATCGTCGATCGCGAAGCTGGCATTGGCGAGATGCGCCGTCTGCGCCTCGGTGACGGCCGGCGTCACGCCCTTGCCGGTCAGCCCGCCCCAGGACGGCGGCAGTTCGGCAAGGGGCTTGCCGTCGCGGTCGAGCTGGCGGGCCTGGTCGCCCGAGACATTGGCCAGGCCATTGGCACCTGGGAAGCCGCCATAGAGGTTATCGAAGCTGCGGTTCTCGGCATAGATGACGACAACGGTGTCGATCTTGTCATAGCCGGGAGGAGCCGCCTCAGCGACGGACGCGAGCGAGGCCAGCGCCGTGGAGGCGAGGCTAAGGGAGAGAAGAGACCGGATCATCAGGGAAATGCCTCGTGGCTGGGGAATGGCTGGAGGAACAAGGCGACGCTAGGGCTGGTGCTTGTCAGCTTTGTGACAGGTTCATTGGATGACGCCAAGCTGGAGCACCCCTCATCCGTCTCGGTGCTATCGCGCCGATCCACCTTCTCCCACAAGGGGGGAAGTGTTGCTCGGGCGCTTCTGCCAACCGCCGACGCCGGCGGTTGGCGGCGAGGCGGCCGCAGCCACCCCCTTCTCCCCTTGTGGGCTAGCGTGCGCACACATTTGCGTCTGTGGGATGTCAAGCGGAAGGTGGGGCTGCGAAAGGGGCTTGAAGGGCTGGAATCACGTGTGATTCTG